>DOWQ01000699.1:0-2715 GCA_003519485.1 Streptomyces sp.
ACCGCACGGATCCGCCGCGGCGGAAGGTGGGACAGCGCGAACGCGGCCCCGAGCACGAGGCGGGCAGCGGCCCGCCGGCCGAACGGCACACCGGCGGGCCGGTCCAGCGCGCTGGGCGTCGTCATGCCGTCACGAGCCCGGATGTCCGCAGGTTCTCCACCAGCGTCGCGACGTCCCGGGCCGCCTGGGCCCGGTCGATGTCGAACTCCGCGACGACGGCGTCGACCGCGTCCGCCTCCTCGGCCCCGTGCAGCAGGGCCCGCACCACCAGCGTGCCGGTGGGGTTGAGCTCCCAGTAGCGCCCGCTGCGCTGGTCGAGGAGCACCGTTCCGTAGTCGGTCTCGGCGGTCGAGACGTCGGTGGCGAAGTGCAGTGGCATGGGTGGCGTGTCCTCTCTTCTGCCGGGCGGGCTACGGAGCCGCCGGCGCTTTCGCTTCCGGGGTGCCCGACAGGGTGCGGAGCCAGACCTCGCACGCGATCGTCGAGTAGAGAATCGCCTCCCGCAGCCCCGGTGTGGAGGGCCGCGCGGCCAGCGCCCGCAGCCTGCCGCTGTCGACGAGGCCGAGCCGGGCGAGCTCCGAGCCGTCCCACAGGGCCATCAGGTCGGCCCGGTGCTCGCGGAGACCGTTCGAGGCGTCCATCGAGGCGTGCGCCTTGTTCCGGCGTTGCAGGCACGACTCGGGCACGGTGCCCCGCATCGCCCTGGTGAGCACGGGCTTGTAGGCCCAGGGGGTGACGCGCTCGCGGGGGCGGACGGCCAGGCAGGCCTCGATGACACGGTCGTCGAAGAAGGGCGACGCCATGGGGAGCCCGGCCCGGGCGGCCATCGCGTCCCACTGCCGGATGATCCGGGTGCAGGCGCGGATCTGTTCCAGGTCCGCGTGCATGCCCCGGTCGGGGGCCAGCGGTACGGCGGTCGCGGCGGACTCGGCTAGCGCTCGTTCGACCACGCGCGTGGCCTCCGGGGTCACCCAGTCGAAGAGGCGCGGTGGCGTGCCCCAGCCTAGGGCGGCGCTGACCGTGCCGGGCAGCGGGTCGTGCAACTGCCGTGCGGCGTCGGCCAGCCACCGTCCGTAGGGCCGGCGGTCGGCGAGTGCCCGCACGGTGTCACGGAGCGGCCAGTGCCACAGCGTCCGGAAGCCGCGGAGCTGCCGCAGGGCGTGCACCGGGTGGGTGCGCAGCAGCCGGTGGTAGTACGCCTCTGAGCACCAGGCCACGTGGTCGCCGCCGATGCCGGTCAGGTGCAGCCGGCTGCCGCGCTGCGCCAAGCCGGGCAGGTGGTGCAGGACGCGGGCGCGGTCCATGACGCCGATGGTGGGTTCGTCCAGCGGGTCGTCGATCGACAACAGGTCCGTATAGACGAGCGGCGACGCGTCCGCGTCCCAGATGACGTGCTCGACGTCGGGGAGGTACTGGGCCGCGTGCCGGGCCCAGCGCAGGTCGCTGTCGGCCGGGTCGCGGCCGGGCCAGGTGCTGGCCACCACCCGGGCGGGCGTGTTCGCGGCCAGGAAGGTCACCGAGGTCGAGTCGAGGCCGCCGGAGAGGTCGCAGCTCACCACCCCGCCGTCGCGGGTACGGACGCGTACGGCCTCGGACAGCGCCGCCCGTACCTCGCCCGCGCCGTCCTCCAGCGAACGCGTGGCCTCGGGGGGCGTCCACCAGCGCGCGTGCCGGAAGCTCCGGCCGTCCGGCGCGATCAGCAGCGCGTCCTCCGCGGGCACCGCCGTGACCCCGCGCCAGACCGAGGTCTCGGACAGCGGGTACGGCACCGGCCACAGCAGCCGGACGGCCAGCTGCTCCTCGTCCGGCCCGCAGCCGGCGGCGGACGCGAGCACGTCCGCGCGGTCGGCGGCCACCCGGATCCCCTCGACGCTCGCGTGGAAGACCAGCCGGAGGCCGGAGGCGGTGCCCTGCACCCGCAGCCTGCCGCCGAATTCGGCCACCAGGTGAAAGCTACCAGGCAGCGACCGGGCGAGCTGCTCCAGCTCGGCGAGGTCCCGCAGCCGGTCGGCCCGGCGCTCCAGCTCGGCCGCGTCGACCGGGCAGCAGCCGAGTACGGCGATATTGGCGCGCCGGGTGCGCACGGCGACGATCTCCTCGCCGCTCCACCGGCCGACGAGCCAGGGACGGCCGGAGGCATAGGGAAGAATCCGGGTGCCCGGGGAATCAAAATGGCGGGCCGCGGCGAGGGATTCCGCACAGTCCGGGAGGACGGCGAAATACCCCTCGCCCGGGCCCGCAATCTCTTGCGATTGAGGCATTATTCGGTCAGCTGCTCCGTGACGTCAGTTCTTGCTCAGAATGAGACGGTCGTTCCCGTGGTGCCGCAGCAGTCCCGTCTTTGCCCGGAACTGACCGAGTTCGACGAGGACAGGCGCCTCATAGGGCTTCTTCATGTACTTCTCCTTTTCCAGCACCGGCGAAGTCACTGCGATTCCGTCCGGTGCACCATTCGGCCGCCACCCCGAATTCCCCTGGGAATCCGATCGAAGGTCACGAGCCACGACGCAAAGATTAGCGTGGCCGGCGGCGCCCACAAGACCTACGACCAGCGAAAATACAAACCCTCCTTTCGAATGAAACAATTCTCGCCAACGGAATATTGTCCTATCGAATTCGAGGCCGGACCGCTGTCCCGCCGGCGCAGCGAGGTGGCGCGGGCCCGGTCCGTCCTGGCGGGCCGAGCCCGCGCGGCCGTACCCTCGGCACCCCGGC
>DOWQ01000699.1:2824-6561 GCA_003519485.1 Streptomyces sp.
GAGCGAGCGGCGGACTGGCGGGAGGCGATCCGGCTCGCGGGCGACGTTCTGACCGCGACCGGCACCGCCACCGACGAGTACACGGCTGAAATGATCCGGAACGTCGAGGAGAACGGGCCGTACATCGTCATCGCGCCCGGACTGGCGTTCGCCCACGCCCGGCCGTCGCCCGCGGTGGTCAGGACCGGCATGTCCTGGGTCCGGATCGAGGAGCCGGTGGAATTCGGCCACACCCCGAACGATCCGGTGGACCTGGTGGTCGGGCTCGCCGCGAAGGACTCGGGCGCGCACACCACCGCCATGGCGGCCCTGGCGAAGCTGCTCGCCGACCCCGGGACCGCGGAGGCCCTGCGCGGCGCCCGTACGCCCGAAGCGCTGCACGCCGTACTCGCGGGGCGCGGCCGGGACGAGCAGCCGCGGACGAGCGCCGGCCCGGCCGTGCACAAGATCCTCACCGTCTGCGGCAACGGCCTGGGGACGAGCCTGTTCCTCAAGAACACCCTGGAGCAGGTGCTCGAGCGGTGGGGCTGGTCCGGTCATGTCACGGTCGAGGCCACGGACACCATCTCCGCCAAGGGCAAGGCCTCCGAGGCCGTCGCGATCCTGACCTCCGCGGAGATCGCGAGGACGCTGGGTGACCTGGGGGTGCCGGTGAAGATCATCGAGAACTTCACCAGCACGGACGAGGTCGACCGCACGCTCCGCGACACCTACGACGTCTGAGGACGGGAACGGAAACACCATGGGCTGGCTTGTCACCACAGCCGAGTTTCTCGTCAACGAGATCCTCAGCGAACCCGCGTACCTGATCGGTCTCATCACCGCCGCGGGCCTGATCGCACTGAAGAAGACGACCGGGCAGATCATCGGCGGCGCCATCAAGGCGACGCTCGGCTTCCTGCTGATCGGCGCCGGCGCGGGGCTGGTCGTCAGCTCCCTGGCACCGCTGGGCGAGATGATCCAGGGCGCCACCGGAGCGCACGGCGTCATCCCCACCAATGAGGCGATCGTCGGGATCGCCCAGGAACAGTTCGGCGCCCGGGTCGCCTGGCTGATGATCGTGGGCTTCGCGCTCAGCCTACTGCTGGCGCGGTTCACCCCGCTGCGCTACGTGTTCCTCACCGGCCACCACATGCTGTTCATGGCCACCCTGCTCACGATGGTGATGGCGACGGCCGGCATGTCGTCGGTGGTCGTGGTCATCGTCGGCGGAGTACTGCTGGGCATCATGCTCGTCTCCATGCCGGCGCTGGCCCACCCGTGGACCAAGCGCATCACGGGCGACAACAGCATCGCCATCGGCCACTTCGGCACCGCCGGCTACATCGCCGCGGGCGCCGCCGGGCAGCTCGTCGGCAAGCGCAGCCGCAGCACCGAGGACATGAAGCTGCCCGACGGGCTCCGCTTCCTGCGCGACTCCATGGTCGCCACCGCGCTGTCCATGATGATGATCTACGTCATCATGGCCCTGGTGTACCTGGCCAAGGTCGGCGAGGAGACCGCCTTCAAGGCCTTCGCGGGCGACGGCGGGACCGCGGCCGTCGATGTCGGCAACTACCTCATGCAGTCCGTCATGCAGGGTCTGCAGTTCGGCATCGCCGTCGCCGTCATCCTCTTCGGTGTCCGTACGATCCTCGCCGAACTGGTGCCCGCCTTCCAGGGCATCGCGGCGAAGGTCGTACCGGGCGCGGTCCCCTCACTGGACGCGCCGATCGTCTTCCCGTACGCGCAGAACGCCGTGCTCATCGGCTTCCTCTCCAGCTTCACCGGCGGGCTGATCAGTCTGGGCCTGCTCTCCTGGGTCGTCGGGCCGGCCTTCGGCCTCGCGCTCGTCCTGCCGGGTCTCGTGCCGCACTTCTTCACCGGCGGCGCGGCCGGTGTCTACGGCAACGCGACGGGCGGCAGGCGCGGCGCGGTCGTCGGCGCCTTCCTCAACGGCGTGCTCATCACCTTCCTGCCCGCGCTGCTGCTCAAGGTGCTCGGCGCCTTCGGCGAGGAGAACACCACGTTCGGCGACGCGGACTTCGGCTGGTTCGGCGCCGTCATCGGCAACGCCGCCAAGGCGGGGGACGTGGGCGGCGTCGTGCTGATGCTGCTGATCGGCGCCCTCATCCTGGGCGGCGCGATCGTGGTCCAGAAGCGGGTCGTGGACACGGGCTGGGACCCGGGCGCCCGCCGCGACGCCCTGCTGCCGGCCTCGGCAGCCGGGGGCACCGGAGCGGGAGCCGGAACAGGCACCGGGGCCGGCGGTACGGGCTCGCGGACCCACGCGCGGATCGCACCGCCGTCCGGAGCCCCGACTCCTCCCCCGCCGCCCTCGAAGGACTGACCCGAACGCCGCGTCCGCGCCCACCGGGGTGCGGGCGCGGCGCGTACGCCTGCCCGGAGCGAGCGCACGGGGTCCCGTACGGCCGATCCGGATGGCCCGGATGGTCCGACGTCTTCAGCAACGCGAGAGAGCCGAACGACCTGGGCCCTCCGCGGTGAGGGGCTCCACCACCCGTACCGGTCGCGTCACCGGGGGGTCAGCACACAGAACTCATGGCCGTCGGGATCTGCCATCACCACCCAGCCGACATCGCCCTGGCCGATGTCGATTCGAGTCGCCCCGAGGGAGACGAGACGGTCCACCTCCGCTCGCTGGTCGCCGTGGACAGCTGGAGCGAGGTCGAAGTGCAGCCGGTTCTTCCCGGTCTTCGGCATCAGTGGCGGGCCGCCCCAGGTGATCTTCGGACCGCCGCGCGGCGAGCGGACCGCGGTCTCCTGGTCCTGGTCCCAGACCAACGGCCAGCCCAGCGCCCGGCTCCAGAAGTACCCGCAGTCCTGCGAACCGTCGGACGCGACCGCTCCGATGAATCCGCAGTCGGCGAGGAAGTTGTTGCCCGGCTCGATGACGCAGAACTCATTGCCTTCGGGGTCGGCGAGCACCACATGACCGTCCTCCGGGCGTTGGCCGATGTCGATGTGCCGGGCGCCGAGTCCGAGTGACCTCGCCACGACCTCCCGCTGGTCTTCGAGGGACGTGCTCGTCAGGTCGAAGTGCATCCGGTTCGGGCCCGTCTTCTTCTCCCGGGTCGAAAGAAATCGGATCCGGAACCCGGTGTCATCGCTCGGCAGGAGAACGATGCCGTCGTGGGAGTCGCCGGCCATCTCCCGGCCCAGAACGCCGGCCCAGAAGCGCGCGAGGCGGAGCGGGTCGTTCGCATCGAAGCAGAGCGCGTGAAGGTGAGACGTCATCCGTCGGTATCTCCGATCTGCTGACTCACGGCCGCAAACAGGGCTTGCCCTCCCTGCCCGTGAGGAAAGCAACGCAAGAATGCTTCCTCGGGACCCGCCCCGCAACCGAATTAGCCGGACGGCGACGGTCACGCGCACGATCGGGTGCGGGTCGCCGTCCACCGCGATCGGTGTCCGAGTCGGGACTACCGGGCCCCGGTGCGGGTGGGCCCGCGAGAGACCACCCGCACCGGGAGTACGGTGCCGGCCGCCGGCGCCCCCCGAGCCGCGGACGCCCGCGGTCTCACCGCAGCACCACGGTGCGCCGCCCCTGGACGACCACCCGCCCCTCGCAGTGCCACCGCACCGCNNGCGGATTCGGCGTCGCGTCCGACAGCGATCAGGTCCTCGGGGGTGTGGGTGTGGTCCACCCCGATGACCTCCTGGGCGATGATCGGTCCCTCGTCGAGATCGGCGGTGACGTAGTGGGCCGTCGCCCCGACCAGCTTGACCCCGTGCTC
>DOWQ01000248.1 GCA_003519485.1 Streptomyces sp.
GTACGGGGCCGGGCGGGCGCTGCGTACGGAGACCGTCGCGGTGGTGCGGTTATCAGCCGGAGCCGGCCGTATGTGGTGCGGTGCGGTGCGGTGCCGGTCTCAGCCGACCGTGCAGGCCGCCTCGTTGAGCGCGAAGGCGGTGGGGCTGTTGTTGCTGCCGTTCCACCGGCCGGTGAAGCCGATCTCGATGCTGCTGCCGGCCGCGATCCGCTGCGTCCACGACACCGAGGTAACGGTGACGTCGGCACCGGACTGGTCAGCGGTGCCTCCCCACATTGCGGTCACCGACTGGCCGCTCGGGAAGGTCCACTCCAGGGACCAGCCGTCGATTGCCGAGCTGCCGGTGTTGCGGACGGTGACCTTGCCCTGGAAGCCGTCGTTCCAGTGGGACGTCACCTGGTAGCCGACGGCGCAGTCGGCATCGGGTTCGGGGTCGGGGCTCGGCCCCGGGTCCTCGCCGGAACCGGAGTAGACGGTGGCCTCCTCTGCTGTCTGCGCGATGCCGTCCGCCCCGTTGAAGATCCGCCGGCCCCAGCTGGTCAGCGAGCCGGCGTCGAAGCCGTTGGCCATGTCGAGATAGCCGACGTCGGCGCTGTTGCCGCTCCAGGACCAGCCGAGGTAGCCGAGGCCGAGGGCCCGGGTCTCCGAGAAGATCGTGTCCTCGTCCGGGTTGCCGTCGGAGTGGTCGTGCCCGAACTCGCCGACGACGAGCGGCAGCCCGCTGGACACGAAGGCGCCGAGGTAGCTCCTGATCTCGGCCGCGGTGTCGTACACGCCGTACATGTGGATCGAGAAGACCGTGTTGCGGTCCGGGTCGGAGGCGAAGACGGATGCCGCGTTGTCGCGCATGGTGCCCGACCAGTCCTGCCCCCAGTTCGGGGCGTCGACCATCAGGGCGTGGTCGAACCCGCCGTCGCGCAGTTCGGCGATGGCGGCCTTCGTGTCGGCCGTCCACTGCGAGGCGTTGTTGTTGCCGAAGGGCTCATTGCCGATGTTGACGACGACGTAGTCCTCTTCGCCGGTCAGCGCGCTCTGGACGCTGAGCCAGTAGTCGACCGCGCGGGCCAGCGTCGTCGCGCCGTCCTGGTCGCCGTAGCCGGTGGTGTCGTGCACTTCCAGGACGCAGATGACGCGGTTCGCCTTGCACTGGTCGACGACGGACCGGACGTCGGCCGTGTCGTTCTTCGTCCACCGGTCGCCCGAGCTGAGCACGACGCGGACGGTGTTGGCGCCGAGCGACTTGATGTCGGCGAGCGAGCCGGTCTCGGAGGGGTACCAGGTGTGCGCGTGGTTGACGCCGCGCATCACGAAGTCCGAGCCGTTGCCCTCCACGAGCCGGCCGTCGCTGACGTGCAGCCCGGTCGCCGCCTCGGCCCCGTCCGGGGACGGGGTCTCGGCCTGGGCGGCGACCGCCAGGGGGGACAAGAGCAGTCCCAGTAGAGCCGTTACGGTGACGGCGATCCGTTTCTTCATGGGTGCGACTCCTTGCGAGGGTGCCCTGCGAACCGCTTTGACATCGTTGTCATCCACCGACGGCGGGCGACGGAGGTCTCTTCGGTTCAGTGCGGGGGATGCGGGGGGTGCGGATGTGGAGATGTGTGTACGGGCATCGCTGCGGCTGTGTCAAGTACGCGTCAAGGAGGCGCAGGTGGGAGCCTCGGGGTCGGGCGCGGTTCTCCGCGCGGCTCACGGGTCGGACTCGCGCGGCGCTTGCCCGCCGGCATCCCGAGCCGGCCGGCTGCCGGGGCTGTCGCCGCCGGTGGCGCGCCGGCTCGGACATGGGTGCGGGGCCGCGACCGGACCCCTGTCCCGGTCGCGGCCCCGCGGGCTCGCTGGTGGTCAGCAGCAGACGCTGTCGGCCTGCTTGGCGAGCGTGTCGGCGTCGGCCTTCACGACGTAGACCTCCCAGGGCTCGCGGCCCGGGCCGTGCACCCAGACCTTGTCCTGGAGGGCGTAGCAGCAGCTGGTGTCGTTCTCGGCGAAGGTGGCCAGCCCGGCGTCCTTGAGGCGCCCGGTGGCGGCGTCGACGGCGTCGGTGGAGTCGACCTCGACGCCGAGGTGGTCCATGCGGGTGTCCTCGCCGTCCTCGCCCTCGATGAGCACGAGCTTCAGCGGGGGCTCGGCGATGGCGAAGTTGGCGTATCCGTCGCGCAGCTTCGCCGGCTCGGTGCCGAAGAGCTTGCTGTAGAAGGCGATGGACTTCTGGAGGTCGGGGACGCGGAGCGCGAGCTGTACGCGGGACATGGGGTGCCTCCTGTGGCTCTGGTTCGACGTTCGTCGATGTAGTCCACCTTGCCTCTTGTATCGGCAGCTGTCAACATAGACGCATGTCGAATTCACGGGTACGGATGCTGCCGGCCGTCGAGGCGGGGACGGTGCCGTGCTGCCCGCCGCTGGACGCCGGGGCGCTGTCCGAGGAGGACGCGACGACGATGGCGGCGATGTTCAAGGCACTGGGCGACCCGGTGCGACTGCGGCTGTTCTCGCGCGTCGCCTCCCACCCGCAGGGAGAGGCGTGCGTGTGCGACATCTCCGATGTCGGGGTCTCGCAGCCGACCGTCAGCCACCATCTGAAGAAGCTGCGCGACGTCGGCCTGCTGGCCTCGGAGCGGCGCGGAACCTGGGTCTACTACCGGGTCGAGCCGGGCGTGCTGGCCGCGATGGCCGGAATGCTCGCGGGCGAGCGCTGACGGGCGCGGGCGGCCGGGTGTCGGGGGAGGCCGGCCCGGCACGGGGGAGGGGAGCGGCGGGCCGACGGGT
>DOWQ01000251.1 GCA_003519485.1 Streptomyces sp.
CGTCCACAAATACACGGAATTGTCCGCACCCCCCTCCTGCGGCCCCGACCCCTCCCGCCGTCTGCCACGTGCCGACCGCCTGTGGACCACGCACCCGTGCCCATGTGCCGCGTTCGCGCTCTTGCTCTCCAGGGCGGGCGTGATGGGGCAGCGGAAGCCGTGGGCGGCGTCCGCGGAGCGGGCCTGTCCCACCTCTGCCGCGTGCCGTCGCCTGCGCACCTGCCCGGGCGCCGTCGTTCGCGCTCGTGTCCGTCCGGCGGCGTTGCGGCACCCCCGCGAGGCGGTTCCGGACCCTCCAGCCGTCTGCCGGTCTGCTGGAGAACCATGCACCCGCGCCGCGTTCACGGCTCTGTGCCGTTGTCGCTCAACCGCGCGGCGCGGTCCTCGTTCCGCGGGCGGTTTCCAGCAGTTCCTCGGCGTGCGCGCGGGCCAGCTCGGAGTCCTCCTGGCCCGCGAGCATCCGGGAGAGTTCGCGGATGCGGTCCTCGCCCTCCATCGCCTGCACCCCGCTCCGCGTCACGGAACCGTCGTTCGTCTTCTCGACGACCAAGTGCCGGTCGGCGAAGGCCGCGACCTGTGGCAGGTGCGTGACGACGACGACCTGTGCGGACTGCGCCAGCCGGGCCAGCCGCCGGCCGACCTCCACCGCGGCCTTGCCGCCGACGCCCGCGTCGACCTCGTCGAAGAGGTACGTCGGCACGGGGGCCGAGTCGGCGAAGACCACCTCGACCGCGAGCATCACGCGGGACAGCTCACCGCCCGAGGCACCCTTGGCGATGGGGCGCGGCTGCGCGCCGGGGTGCGGGGCCAGGAGGAGTTCGACCTCGTCGGTGCCGGAGGGGCCGTAGGCGACGGTACGGCCGTCGACGACGACCCCGTCCGGGTGCTCCGTCTGCCGGATCTCGATGCTCACCCGCGCGTGCGGCATGGCGAGTTCGACGAGTTCGGCGGTGACCGCGTCGGCGAAACGCTTCGCCGCGTCCATGCGGGCGTCGGTCAGGGCCTGCGCGAGCACGGAGAGCCGGGAGCGCAGTTCGTCGTGCTCGGCGGTGAGTTCGCCGATCCGGTCGTCGTCGCCCTCGAGTTCGGTGAGCCGGGCGGCGTTCCGTTCGGCCCAGGCGAGCACGCCCGCGCAGCCGCCGGCTTCCTCGGCACCGGGCTCGCCCGCCCCGTACTTCCGTACGAGGTGGTTGACGATCGACCGGCGCTCCTCCACGGTCGCGAGCCGCAGCGGGTCGGCGTCCAGGTCGTCGGCGTAGCCCGCCAGTTCCCCGGCGACGTCCGACAGCAGGATCCCGATCTCGCCGATGCGTTCGGTGAGCGCGGCGAGCACAGGGTCGTGGGCGCGTACGGCGTCCAGCGCGCGGTGGGCGCCGCCGACCAGGGTGGCGGCGTCGACCGCCTCCAGGTCCTCCGGGTTGCCGGCGAGCGCGCCGTGCGCGGCGGTCGCCGCGGAGGCGAGGTCCTCGGCGTGCCGGAGCCGTTCGGCCTCGGCGGCCAGGTCGGTGTCCTCGCCGGGCTGCGGATCGGCGGCGGCGATCTCGTCGAGGCCGAAGCGCAGCAGGTCGGCTTCCTGGGCCCGCTCGCGGGCGCGGGTGGTCAGCTCCTCAAGCTCGCCGGCGACGGCCCGGAGCCGGCGGTAGGCGACCTCGTAGTCGCCGAGTGGTCCGGCGACGGCGGTACCCGCGTACTGGTCGAGCGCCTGCCGTTGCCGGGCGGGCCGCAGCAGGCTCTGCTGGTCGGTCTGGCCGTGCACGGCCACCAGGTCGGGGGCGAGCTCGGCGAGCAGGCCGACCGGCACGGACCGGCCGCCGAGGTGCGCCCGGGAGCGTCCTTCGGCGGAGACGGTGCGGCTGATGAGGAGCGCGCCGTCGTCCAGCTCGGCGCCCGCCTCCACCGCCCGTACGGCGGCCGGCGTGTCCGGGGCGACGGTGATCCGCCCCTCGACGACCGCAGCCTTCGATCCGATCCGCACCAGGCCCGCGTCGGCGCGACCGCCGAGCAGCAGACCGAGGCTGGTGACGACCATTGTCTTGCCCGCCCCCGTCTCGCCGGTCACCGCCGTGAAGCCGGGTGACAGCTCCACAACGGCGTCGTCGATGACTCCGAGCGACCGTATCCGCATCTCCTCCAACACGGACACGACCTTACGAGGTTCCGGGGCCGCGGCGCGACGTACCTGCCCCGCGGCCGCTCGGAAGGGCGACCCGGGAGGCCGTTGCGCCGGGCGGGGGAGGCCTCGGGACGGGGCCTCGGAGCGTGGATGTGCGCCGGTTTCGGGAAGCCGTTACCGCGGTGCGCCGCGCCAGCCCGCGACCGGCAGGGCGAATTTGGCGACCAGCCGGTCCGTGAAGGACGCGTGGTGCAGCCGCGCCAGGCGTACGGGCACCGCTCCGCGCCGTACTTCCACCCGTGCGCCCGCCGGCAGCTCCACCGTCCGCCGTCCGTCGCACCACAGCACGCCGTGCGGCGTCTCCGGCTGCACCTCCACCGCGAGCACCGAGTCCGGGGTGGTCACCAGCGGCTTGGCGAACAGGGCGTGCGCGCTGATCGGCACCATCAGCAGGGCCTCGACCCCCGGCCAGACCACGGGGCCGCCCGCGGAGAAGGCGTACGCCGTGGAGCCGGTGGGCGTCGCGCAGACGACGCCGTCGCCGCCGAAGCGGGACACCGGGCGGCCGTCGACCTCCGTGACGAGCTCGATCATCCGTTCGCGGGCGGCCTTCTCGACGGACGCCTCGTTGAGCGCCCAGTCGGCGTGCACGATGTGCCCGTCGTTGTGCACGACCACGTCGAGGGTCATCCGCTCCTCGACCTCGTAGGAGCGGGTGACGACCCGGTCCACCACCTTGTCGAGGTCGTCGCGCTCCGCCTCGGCGAGGAAGCCGACGCGGCCCAGGTTGACGCCGAGCATCGGCACGCCGGAGGCGCGGGCGAACTCGGCGCCGCGCAGCAGCGTGCCGTCACCGCCGAGGACGATCAGGAGTTCGCACCCGTCGAGCACGTCCTGGCTGGCGTCCACCAGTTCGACGGCGGCGGGCAGCGGCAGGTCCGCGGCCTCTTCCGCGAGCACCCGTACTCCTATGCCGCTGCGCAGCAGTCCCTGGACCACCAGTTCGGCGCTGCGTACGGCGGCCGGCCTGCCGGTGTGCGCCAGCAGGAAAACGGTGCGTGCTGCTTTCGTGGTCAACGCGGGCCCTCCGCCACTGCTCGGTCAACATCCGCCGGGTCGAGCGGTGGTGCCCCGGCGCGCAGCCAGAGAAAATACTCCACGTTGCCGGACGGCCCGGGCAGCGGGCTCGCGGTGACGCCCCGCACGCCGAGTCCGAGCGCCGCCGCGTGCCGGGCGACGGTGCGGACGGCCTCCGCCCGCAGTTCGGTGCTCCGTACGACGCCACCGCTGCCGAGCCGCTCCCGGCCGACCTCGAACTGGGGTTTCACCATGAGGACCAGGTCGGCGTCCGGCGCGGAGCAGCGCACCAGAGCGGGCAGCACGATGCCGAGCGGGATGAAGGAGAGGTCACCGACGACGATGTCGGCCGGCGGGCCTCCGAGCTGTTCGGGATCGAGTTCACGCACGTTCGTACGATCCTTGACCGTGACGCGTTCATCGCTCCGCAGCGACCAGGCGAGCTGGCCGTAGCCGACGTCGACGGCGACGACATGCACCGCGCCGGCGCGCAGCAGCACATCGGTGAAGCCGCCGGTCGAGGCGCCCGCGTCGAGCGCACGGCGGCCCTCCACGACGAGCCCGAGAGGGGTGAACGCCGCCAGGGCCCCGGCGAGCTTGTGGCCGCCGCGGGAGACATAGCCGGGGTCGTCCGCGTCCTGGGCCACGACGACCGCCGCGCTGGTCTCCACCTGGCTGGCGGACTTGCTCGCGGTGTTGCCTCCGACGGTCACCCGGCCCGCGGCGATCAGCTGGCCGGCGTGCTCGCGCGATCGGGCCAGCTTGCGGCGCACCAGTTCCGCGTCGAGTCGGCGTCGTGACACTGCCACGGTCGGTCAGCTCCTGTTGTCGTACGGGGTGGACGGGGCCGGGAGGCCGGGACGCTGGTCGAGCGCGGTCAGCGTGTCGCGCAGGTCCCTGTGTACATTTTCGTACAGCTCGAGGTGGCCGTCGGCAGCGAGGTCGTCGGCGTCGGCCAGCCGGACCAGCAACTCGTCGACCCCGGCGCTCCCCGTGGGGGTGCACGGCACGCCGAGGGGCGCGGGCGGGGCGGGTGCGTCGGGGTCCGCTCCGGTGTCCGCCGCCGGGTCGCCGGCCGGTGCTGCCGGGCCCGGCTCCACGCC
>DOWQ01000245.1 GCA_003519485.1 Streptomyces sp.
CCAACGGAATCACGAGACAATAGTCGACTGTGATGACACGCCCCGAGCCGGAGTCGGTGATTACAGTCATGTCGTTTGCCTCGTCGTAGAATGCTGTCGTGCCCTGGCGCTTTCCTGGAATTGGAGTTCCCCGGGTGGCGCTTTCGACGGCAGATGGCATGATTCCCTGCCGCTGCATTCGATCCATCGCGTGACCTGTGTAATCGCGCCCCTCGATGGTTGCGGGATTAGAAGCCTGAGGCGTTCTGCGAGTTCCATGTCGTCGACGACGAAATTCCCTTGGTCCGCCACAGCTGCACGCCACGTGCGTTGCAGGAGGCCGACCAGGTGTTGCGAACGACGAACGTGGCGGACAGGACGGACTTACCAGCAAACTTCGAAACAGGAATCCGGTAGAAGAGTCGCTTGGTGTCATGCGGCTTGCAGTAGGCCCAGTTGCAGTAACCCATACCGGCATCGGGATCGCCATTGAACTTCCACTGGGGCGACGATGCCCAGTACTTCGACGCCATCGTCCAGGCCGATGCCTTGGGTGAGTACCACTGCGGGTCGATGAACACCGGATACACCGTGTCGTCGCCCTTGAGTACATCGGCATCCGGCTTCAGTATCAGCTCGTCGCCGCCGAGCGGCATCTCCACCGCGACCGGCGCCAGCTTCCCCGTCTCCCCCGCGCCGGGTTCGTCCTGCTTTGCCAAATCATCGCCCGTCTCGGCGATCCGTGTGTGGGTGGTCTGCTGTGCGGCTGTCCCCGGGCTTGAGTCCCACATCACCGGCTGCGGAGCCTCGAAGACCGCACTCCCGGCCCCCTTGTCGACCGCGCGCGGTCCGCCTTCTCGCGTTTTCTGGACGCTCATGCCGTGGGCGTCCAGCGCCATCCGGAGTTCGGTCAGTTCTTCAGCGGCCGCGGCCTCGGCCGACTTCACCACCAGAAGCTGAGTGAATCCGTCCTCCTGTGCTCCGAGCCGAAGGTCGACTCCGGAAAGCACCTCCGGGTACAGCGCGGTGTTCCCTTGGAGCTTCGGCACGGGGAGCCCACCCGGCCAGGACAGTTCCAGTTCCCGCCCGGCCTTCGTCATCCGTACCAGCGGAGCGTCGCCGCCGCCGGAGAACTCCAGGCCGACCGTGGTCGCTGCCGGCGCCACCGTTCCGTCACCGGTCTCCGCCAAATCAGTGTCGATGGAGTGCCACGCACCGTCCAACCGAGCGCGGTTCGGGCGTAAGTACTCCCGCGCCTCCAGATTGCCGTCGGGGGTGGCGAAGACCTCACTGCTCTCACCCCGTAACGACAGAACTTCCACGGGCTCGCCCACGCGCCCGGCCTGGTCCAGCGCTTCCATCTCCGTCACCGCGGCCCGTGCTCCGGAACTCCCCGCTTCCGACACCACCGATGTCGATTCTCTGCTCGGCGCGATCCCGATCGCGTCGGCCGGCGCGAGTACGCTCAACGTCACCGCGGCGGATAACACCACTCCGACCACGCGCGCACGCCGCTGTCCACCCCGAGGCATGGCAAACCCTCCCCCAGGAGTCTCCGCAGACCCCGCTGTGAACGGCCGTCCACCGGCCGTGAGCGGAGGTTAGGTGCCTGCCGCCACGGCGGTCCAGCCCGCCAGAAGTGGACATCACATCCCCAACCCCCCAGAACCGCTCCATCTTTGAGTGATACGCGTCACAAAAGGCTCGGTTCTCGTGGTTCACCAAATACTGACCAGCTTGGTAGCGGGAAATCCGTTTCCACCGGCAGGCCGGTTCCGGCTGCGGCCGGCCGGCCCGCCGGTGGTTCTCGTACGGCCCCGGCCGGTCACTCGCCCGGCTCGGTGTCGACCCGTGGCGCCTTCGCCAGTTCCGAGCGCTTGTAGGAGTAGGCGAAGTAGATGACGAGGCCGATCAGGAACCAGATCGCGAAGCGCAGCCAGGTCTGCCACTGCAGGTACGTGATCAGCCAGATCGAGGCCAGCACGCCGATGGCGGGCACCACCGGCATCCACGGGCAGCGGAAGCCGCGCGGCAGGTCCGGCTGGCGGTAGCGCAGCACGATCACGGCCGTGCAGACGACCGCGAAGGCCAGCAGAATGCCGATGTTCGTCAGTTCGGCCGCTTCACCGATCTTCACGAAGCCGGCGATGCCCGCCGAGGCGAAACCGACGATCCAGGTCACCCTGGTCGGCACGCGCCGCGTCGGGTGCGTCTTCGCGAACCACTTCGGCAGCAGCCCGTCCCGGCTCATCGAGAACCACACCCGGGTGACGCCGAGCATGAAGGTGAACATCACGGTCAGGATGCCGATGATCGCGCCGACCGCGATGATGTCGGCGATCTGGCCGAGCCCCACCGACGCGAAGGCCGTGGAGAAGCCGCTCTCCTTGTCGACCTCCGTGTAGTTCTGCATGCCCGTCAGCACCAGGCAGGCCAGCACGTACAGGACCATCGAGATGGCGAGCGAGTAGACGATCGCCTTCGGCATGTGGCGCTGCGAGTCCTTGGACTCCTCGGCGGCCGTGCTCATCGCGTCGTAGCCGAAGACGGCGAAGAAGACGGTGGCCGCGCCGGTGAACGCGCCTCCGATTCCGTACGGGAAGAAAGGGTTGTAGTTGCTCGTGTCGATGTGGAAGAAGCCGACCGCGATGACCAGCAGCACCACGAGCACCTTCAGCACCACCACGACCATCTCGAAGCGGGCCGCGCTCTTGATGCCGAGGGTCAGCAGGTAGGCGATGAACAGGCACAGCACGACCGCGAACAGGTCGACCTGGTGCCCCTCCCCCGTGCCGGGCGCGCCCAGCATTCAGGCGGGCAGCTCGGCTCCCAGGTCCTCGACGAGGAAGCTGAAGTAACCGGAGATTCCGATGGCGACGACGGCGACGATGGCCGTGTACTCCAGGAGCAGGTCCCAGCCGATGAACCAGCCGGCCAGCTCGCCGAGGACGGCGTATCCGTAGGTGTACGCGGAGCCGGCCTTCGGGATCATCCCCGCGAATTCGGCGTACGACAGCGCGGCGGCGGCACTGGCGACGCCCGCGATCAGGAACGAGATGAGTACGGCGGGGCCGGCCGTACCGTTCGCCACGGTCCCCGCGAGCGCGAAGATGCCGGCTCCGATGATGCCGCCGACGCCGATCGCGGTGAGCTGCCAGAGCCCGAGCGTCCGGGAGAGCTGCTCGCCCTCCGTGCCCTCGGCCTCCTTGATGTGTTCGATGGGCTTACGGCGCAGTACGCCCTCTCCCGCACGGAACCCGGCCACGGCGACTCCTCTCCGGCGATGTCTCGCAACGAAACATCGTGACCGAGGCCGCCACCTCCTGGAAGACGCCGCGCTGCGTACCCGGGATTACCGGGGCGCGGAAGACGATCTTCACCCGTACCGCCCGCCCCGGATGGCCGCCCGGCCGGCAGGCGCCCCGGCTCCGTCCGGCCGACGGGCCGACGGGCCGACGGGCCGACGGGGCCGCCCCTGCCGACAGGCCGGAAGCCGGCTCGTACGCATGTGCGGCCCGGCTCACCGGCTTTCGGCCGGTCACACCCGGGGTATCGCCCTGATGGGGGGATTTCGGCACATCCGCAGCGGTTGGGCCGCCGCGGATCTCTCCACGAGAGGACTCCATGATTCACGGCATCGACGTCAGCTCGCACCAGTCGTCGTTCTCCACCGACGGCGAGGACTTCGTCTTCATCAAGGCGACCGAGGGCCGCTCGTACACCAATCCGCGCCGCGCCGCGCAGGCCGAGCAGGCCCGCAACGCGGGCTGCGTGGTCGGCTTCTACCACTTCCTGTGGCCCGGCGACCTCTCCGACCAGGCCCGTTACTTCACGGACAAGTGCGGCGCCGAGGACGGCGACGTGCTGGCCGTCGACTGGGAGACGACCAGCTCGGGGACGCGTGCGAGCGGCGGGGAGAAGGACCGCTTCCTCCGGATGGTGCGGGAACTGCGGCCGGACCACCGCGTCATCCTCTACTGCAACCGCACATTCTGGCGGACGTACGACTCGACCTCCTACGCCAGCGACGGCTTGTGGATCGCCGATTACGTCACCAAGGGCGAGCCACGCATCGAGGCGGAGTGGCGGTTCCACCAGTACACGAACGACCCGCACGACAAGAACGTCGGACGGTTCGCCGACAAGGACGCCCTGCGCTCCTGGGCGAAGCCCTCCTGAGCCCTCCAGGCCCGGCGATGCCTGATGTCGGTGCCGGCGCTTACGCTCTCGGCATGGGTTATGCAGATCTGCGCGAGCTCCGGACCGCGCTCAGCACCGCGTCCGACATCGCCTTCGGCCTGGACGCGACGCCCTCCGCCGAGCAGGCCGGCGAGCTCGTCGACGCCCTCCGCCGGGCGCTGGCGTCCGCCAACGCCCTCACCGGGGAGCACGGCGCCACCGGCTGCTCGCTGCATCCGCGCGGCGCGGTCGACCCGCTCTACGGGGACAAGGAGGACCCGCTGCCGCCGGGCTACGGCAAATGCCTGCTGTGCAACGACCGCAGACGGCGCTCGGGGACCCAGCGGACCGGCCGCCGCTGAGGCGGGGCCGACGGGTGGCTGTGGCGGCCTCGGTGGTCGTCCCTGTGCTGGTTCCGCGCCGCCTGCAGGGCCCTCCGCACGACTCCCCGCCCGGACCATGTCACGGCGTCAGGACCAACCATTCGTACGCCTGGTAGGAGTACAACCACTGCTTGTGAGGCTGGTGGCGCAACTCACCTTGGATCGTGAAGCGCTATGTCGCACATTCCAGCCTCTCGTAGCGGTATGCCGCTTTGGAAGTGCGGGGGCCGGTCTGCGATAGTCGTCGCAGCGACTTCTTGGTTGACCCGGACTCGTCGCTCTTTGACGTCGCGGAGACCCACCCCCTCGCTCCGCGGCCCACACGAAGAGACCCCTGCACCCGTCCCACAACGACGGCTGGGGGCCTCTTCGTTTGTTGCAGGGGGAAGGTCGACCTATGAGCGTCCTCAGGGAACCGGCCGTCAGCGGTCGGCGACCCGCATCTCGAACCACGTCGTCTTGCCACGCGGCAGCAGGTCCACCCCCCACCGGTCGGAGAGCTTGTCCACCAGGAACAGGCCACGGCCGCTGACATCCATCTCCTGTACGGGCATCAGGCAGGGCAGCCCCCGCGAGGGGTCCCGCACCTCGATCCGGATCCAGCTGCGGCGGCGCAGCATCCGCAGCCCGAAGGTGCGGGCGCCGGTGTGCCGTACGGCGTTGCCCACCAGCTCCGAGACGAGCAGCACGACATGCTCCGCGACCTGCGGGGAGAGCCCCCACTGCCACAGCACGACCGACTGGGCCAGCCGGCGGGCCGTCGCGGCGGATTCGGGCCGGGACGGCAACCGGACCTCCTCCGCCGCCGGGTCCCCGAACAGTTCGAGCGCTCTGAGCGCCTGCTCGTCCACGGCGGACGGCGCCCGCCGTATCGCGGCTGTGCCGATGCCGCGCAACGGCTGTTCTCTGTCCTCCGGGCCCGCCATGGCTCCCATGATGTACGGCCGGCGTACATCACGGGCTGGAACCGGACGGTAACTCAATGCCGATCATCCGGCCCCGCCGCGTGGTGGCTGCGGCCCGCCGCAGCCACCGTGGCATGTGCCCGCGGCAGATGATGCGCCGACCTGGGCGGGAGACAGCGGGGGCGGGGGCGGGGGCGGGTCAGCCGAACTTGGCCTTGCCCGGCCCGTCCTCCACGAAGCTGCGCATCCCCGTCTGCCGGTCCTCGGTCGCGAACAGACCGGCGAACCAGTTGCGTTCGATGGCGAGGCCGGTGTCCAGGTCCGTCTCCAGACCGGCGTCCACCGACTCCTTCGCGGCGCGCAGCGCGATGGCCGGGCCCTGGGCCAGCTTCGCCGCCCACGCGTGCGCCTGCTCGTAGACCTCGGCGGCCGGGACGACCCGGTCGACCAGGCCGATGGCCAGCGCCTCCTCGGCCTTCACCTGACGGCCCGTGAAGATCATGTCCTTGGCCTTGGACGGGCCGACGAGCCGGGCGAGCCGCTGGGTGCCGCCCGCGCCCGGGATCAGCCCGAGCAGGATCTCGGGCTGACCGAGCTTGGCGTTGTCGGCGGCGATCCGGATGTCCGCGCAGAGCGCCAGCTCACAGCCGCCGCCGAGGGCGTAGCCGGTGACGGCGGCGACCACGGGCTTGGGGATCCGGGCGATGGCGGTGAAGGAGTCCTGCAGGCCCTTGGACCGCTTGACCATGGCCGCGTGGTCCATGACCTGCATCTCCTTGATGTCCGCGCCCGCCGCGAACATCTTTTCGCCGCCCCAGACGATCACCGCCCGTACGTCGTCCCGGTGCGTGACCTCCTCGGCGAGCTCCCGGATCCGGTCCTGGGTGGCGATGTCCAGGGCGTTCATCGGCGGGCGGTCCAGTCGGATGGTGGCGACGCCTTCGGCGACCTCGAGATTCACAGTCATGCCCCGCAGGTTAGCGGCCGTTCACAGCCACCCGGAAGGCGAGCCGCGCTAGTGTTGCGGCGCCTTCCACTTCTCCCAGTCCATGTTCCAGCCGTTGAGGCCGTTGTCCGGCTGGATCGTCTTGTCCTGGGAGTTCTTGACGACGACGACATCGCCGACCATCGAGTGGTTGTAGAACCAGGCCGCCGGGGTGGAGCTGCTGCCGCCACCGCGCGCGTCGAGGAGGCCGATGCAGCCGTGGCTGGCGTTGACCGATCCGAAGGTGCCGCTGCCGGCCCAGTAGTTGCCGTGGATGAAGGTGCCGGAGGTGGACAGCCGCATCGCGTGCGAGACGTCCTCGATGTCGTACTCGCCGCCGAATCCGACCGTGGCGCCGTCCATCCTGGTCATCTTGTGCTTCTCACTGATCACCATGCGGCCGTTGTACGTCGGCGTGGAGGGGGCGCCCGCGGTGATCGGGATGGTTTTGACGACCTTGCCGTCGCGCTCGACGGTCATCTTCTTGGACTTCACGTCGACGACGCTCACCTGGCTGCGGCCGACGGTGAACTTCACTTCCTTGGCCTGCTCGCCGTACACCCCGGGGCGGCCCTCGACGCCGTCCAGGTTGAGCTCGAGCGTCACCTCGGTGCCCTTGGCCCAGTACTTCTCGGGCCGGAAGTCCAGCCGGTCGTTGCCGAACCAGTGGCTCTCGATGGGCACCGACGGCGAGGCGGTGACCTCGATGGCCCGCTCCACGGCCGCCGGGTCGGTGATACCGCGGTTGAACATGATCGAGACCGGCATCCCCACGCCGACCTCGGAACCGTCCTCCGGGGTGAAGTAGCCGATGAAGGTGCTCTCCGGCACGAAGGTCGTGAAGGTCGCGTGCTCGGCGGACTCGCGCCCCTCCGCGTCCTCCGCCACCGCGTCGACCGTGTACTTGGTCGACGAGCCCAGGTGACCGGCCGGCTTCCAGACCGTGCCGCCGGTGATCTTCCCGGGGACTTTTTTGCCCTTGTTGTTCTCGACCACGACGGAGGTGAGCTTGCCCTTCTCCGCGGTCACCTTCAGCGCGCCGTTGGTCACCACGTCCTCGGAGCCGTCCTTGGGGGTTATCTTCACGACGGCCCGCGAGGGCTGCGTATCCACGCTGCCGGGCTTGCCCGCGGCCTCGCCGCCCCCGCAGCCGGTCGTCAACAGCAGCGCGCCCGCCGCCAGAAGTACGGATATCCGTCGGATGTTCACAGATGTCTCCCCTCGCGCGGCCCGCCCCCATGGCCCGGGACCGCATCCCCCTGCGCGCGATGAGCAGCGCGCATACCGTTTAGAGAACCACACCGGTGGTGACAGTTAACTGCCTCTGACTGTCACGGAACGGTCCCAAACGACATACCCGCCCGGGAGCACGTTCACAGCTCCCGCCCCCGCCGCGCGATCAGCCGTACGGCCCCGGACGTGAGGGCGGGCCGCGGAACGGGCAGAACTGCGGGGAGGCCACGGAACGACGGGCGGCGCGCGGCCGGGACGCCGCGCCCTCCCCGAACTCCGTACGCCTGCCCCGTCCCTCCCCGCCCCGGCGTGCGGAGGTCCCGCCGCGAGCCGCCGGAGGCGAACCCGTGTCGAGCGCAGCCGAGCAGGAAGAACTCCCCCCTGGGCGGGAGGCCGGGCCCGCC
>DOWQ01000033.1 GCA_003519485.1 Streptomyces sp.
GCGGCCGCCCCCGCGGCGCGCCCCGCGCAGAGCCCCGTCCCGCGCACCGGCTCGTCCAACCGCGTCCGGGCCCGGCTCGCCCGGCTCGGGGTGCAGCGCTCCAGTCCGTACAACCCGGTCCTGGAGCCCCTGCTGCGCATCGTGCGGGGCAACGACCCCAAGATCGAGGCCGGCACGCTCCGCCAGGTCGAGCAGGCGTACCAGGTCGCCGAGCGCTGGCACCGGGGCCAGAAGCGCAAGAGCGGCGACCCGTACATCACCCACCCGCTGGCCGTGACCACCATCCTCGCCGAGCTGGGGATGGACCCGGCCACGCTGATGGCGGGCCTGCTGCACGACACCGTCGAGGACACCGAGTACGGCCTGGAGACGCTGCGCCGCGACTTCGGCGACCAGGTGGCCCTGCTCGTCGACGGCGTCACCAAGCTCGACAAGGTCAAGTTCGGCGAGGCCGCGCAGGCCGAGACCGTCCGCAAGATGGTCGTCGCCATGGCCAAGGACCCGCGCGTACTGGTCATCAAGCTCGCCGACCGGCTGCACAACATGCGCACCATGCGCTACCTCAAGCGGGAGAAGCAGGAGAAGAAGGCCCGCGAGACCCTGGAGATCTACGCTCCGCTGGCCCACCGGCTGGGCATGAACACCATCAAGTGGGAGCTGGAGGACCTCGCCTTCGCGATCCTCTACCCCAAGATGTACGACGAGATCGTCCGGCTCGTCGCCGAGCGCGCCCCGAAGCGGGACGAATACCTGGCCGTGGTCACCGACGAGGTGCAGGCCGACCTGCGCGCCGCCCGGATCAAGGCGACCGTCACCGGCCGCCCGAAGCACTACTACAGCGTCTACCAGAAGATGATCGTGCGGGGCCGCGACTTCGCCGAGATCTACGACCTGGTGGGCATCCGCGTCCTCGTCGACACGGTCCGCGACTGCTACGCGGCGCTCGGCACCGTGCACGCCCGCTGGAATCCGGTGCCCGGGCGGTTCAAGGACTACATCGCGATGCCCAAGTTCAACATGTACCAGTCGTTGCACACGACGGTCATCGGGCCCAGCGGCAAGCCGGTCGAGCTGCAGATCCGCACCTTCGACATGCACCGGCGCGCCGAGTACGGCATCGCCGCCCACTGGAAGTACAAGCAGGAGGCCATGGCCGGCGCCTCCAAGGTGCGCAGCGACGTGCCCAAGCGGGCGGGCGGGCGTGAGGACGCCGTCAACGACATGGCCTGGCTGCGGCAGCTGCTGGACTGGCAGAAGGAGACCGAGGACCCGGGCGAGTTCCTGGAGTCGCTGCGCTTCGACCTGTCGCGCAACGAGGTCTTCGTCTTCACGCCCAAGGGCGACGTCATAGCGCTTCCCGCCGGGGCCACCCCCGTCGACTTCGCCTACGCCGTGCACACCGAGGTCGGCCACCGCACCATCGGCGCACGGGTCAACGGGCGGCTCGTACCGCTGGAGTCCACCCTCGACAACGGCGACCTGGTGGAGGTCTTCACCTCCAAGGCCCCCGGCGCCGGGCCGTCCCGCGACTGGCTGGGCTTCGTCAAGTCGCCGCGGGCCCGCAACAAGATCCGCGCGTGGTTCTCCAAGGAGCGCCGCGACGAGGCCATCGAGCACGGCAAGGACGCCATCGCCCGCGCGATGCGCAAGCAGAACCTGCCGATCCAGCGGATACTCACCGGCGACTCCCTGGTCACCCTGGCGCACGAGCTGCGCTACCCGGACATCTCATCCCTCTACGCGGCGATCGGCGAGGGGCACGTCACCGCGCAGAACATCGTGCAGAAGCTCGTCCAGGCGCTGGGCGGCGAGGACGAGGCGAACGAGGACATCGCCGAGTCCACGCCGATGCGCAGCCGCACCAAGCGGCGGGCGAAGAACGACCCGGGGGTGGTGGTCAAGGGCGTCGACGACGTCTGGGTGAAGCTGGCCCGCTGCTGCACGCCCGTCCCGGGCGACCCGATCATCGGCTTCGTCACCCGCGGCAGCGGCGTCTCCGTGCACCGCGCGGACTGCGTCAACGTCGACTCGCTCGCCCAGGAGCCGGAGCGGATCCTCGAGGTCGAGTGGGCGCCGACCCAGTCGTCCGTCTTCCTCGTCGCCATCCAGGTCGAGGCGCTGGACCGCTCGCGCCTGCTGTCGGACGTCACCCGTGTGCTGTCCGACCAGCATGTCAACATCCTGTCCGCGGCCGTGCAGACCTCCCGCGACCGGGTCGCCACCTCCCGCTTCACCTTCGAGATGGGCGACCCCAAGCACCTCGGCCACGTGCTGAAGGCGGTGCGCACCGTGGAGGGCGTCTACGACGTCTACCGCGTCACCTCGGCCCGCCGGCCCTGACGCGGGCCGAGGGCGCCCGCGGGGTGCGGGACACCCGCCCGGCCGGGCCGAGGGCAGTCGGTCAGGGCTTCCTGGCGACCGCCGCGTAACAGGCCGCCTCGCGGTCGGTGAAGTTGTCCGGGACACCCGGCTCCGGCTGCCACTTGTGGGACGGGGTGATCCCCGGCTCCAGCAGCTCCCAGCCGTCGAAGAAGCGGGCGAACTCCTCCTTGCGCCGAGGCTGGCCGGGCGTGCCGGCGGCGGCGTAGATGTCGGCGAGCCGGCCGACGGCCTCCGGATCGAAGTCCGGGGTGATGTGGGACACCGCCAGGGTGCTGCCGGACGGCAGGGCCGACTTGAGCTTCTCGACGGCCTCGTGGGCCCCCCGGTCGTCCGGTACGAAGTGCAGCAGGGCGTTCATGCTGAGCGCCACGGGCCGGTCCAGGTCGAGGGTCTCCCGCAGCTGCGGAGCCTGGAGGATGGAGGCGGGGTCGGTGACCTCGGCCTCCAGATAGGTCGTGCGGCCCTCGGGGTGGCTGTGCAGCAGCGCCTCGGCGTGCGCCAGGACGATGGGGTCGTTGTCGGTGTAGACGACCCGGCTCCGCGGCGCCTCGGCCTGCGCTATCTCGTGCAGATTGGGCGAGGTCGGGATGCCGGTGCCGACATCCAGGAACTGGCGCATCCCGAGCCGGGCGAGGTAGCGGGTGGAGCGGTGCATGAACTCCCGGTTGATCCGGGCGGCGACGAGGACCGAGGGGAAGACGGACATGGCCCGGCCGACGGCTTCCCGGTCGGCGGGGAAGTTGGTCCTGCCGCCCAGGTAGTAGTCGTACATACGGGCGGAATGCGCCCGGTCCAGCTCCAGATCCACTGTGCCCTCGTCCACGAAAAGCTCCTCCGCCGTTAGGCTTCCGACGCCGGCCCGGATAGTCGTACCGGCTCCACCATCCTTCCACCAGGGGGGAGTTGGGGAACCGCGGGGACGCGGGCAAATCCTTGCCCGGACGGCAATAGCCTCACGTAGTCGTATGATTACCAATGGCGAAGCCTCACACCGAGGCCCTAAGGCGGAGCGGTGACCGAACAGGACCACGAGCGGGCCGAGGCGCGGGGCGGCAGCCCGCTCCCCGGCCCGGCCGGACGGCTGGCCCTCGCCTTCGAGGCCTTCCGGGCATTCCACCGGGAGGCCTGGACCCGCTACGCCCGCACCCAGGTCGGTGACGCGGCCGCCGCCGAGCAGGTCGTGGAGACCGTCGCCCGGCAGCTGGCCCTGGACTGGGCCCACGCGCTCCGCCGGGAGTCCGTCGCGGAGTACGCGTGGGCGATCCTCAAGGAGCACATCGCGCAGTGGCTGCGGGACCACGGCCGCTCCCCGGAGCTCGCGGTTACGGACCCGTCCGGCACCGCGATCCATGAACTGCTGGAGATTTCCCGCGAGCGGTTCGCCGGTCTCGAGGGCGAGGACGGCCTGTACGCGGCCCTCGGCCGGCTGCCCGAGCGGCAGTACGACGTCCTCGTGCTGCGCTACGTCCTCGGCTACCCCGAGGACCGGGTGGCCGCCTACCTGGGCATCGCCGCGTCCGCCGTACGCTCGCACATCCGGCGCGCCGAGCGGCGGCTGACGGGCGAGGCCGAGGAGAGCAGGCTGCCGCCGGTTCCGTACGGCGACGCGCCGCCCCCGGCGGCGCCGAACGG
>DOWQ01000598.1 GCA_003519485.1 Streptomyces sp.
CGGGGCAGGGCCCAAGGCGCCGGACGCGCGCGGTACGGACGGACGCGCGGCTACGGACGGACGGTACGGACGAGCGGAAGGGCGTTGACCGGCGGATGGCGGAGCTCGCGGGCCGGGACGGGCCGGAGGACACGACCGGACGACAGGAACCGGCCCCCCGGCGGCGCCCGCCGCCACCCCCGTCGGAGCCCGCGCCCCGGCACGAGGACGCGGGACACGCCGGACCGGCCGCCTTGGCGGACCTGCCCGCGTCCCGTACCGAGTCCGACGGCTCCGCCGTGATCCGGGTGCTCAGCTACAACATCCGTTCGATGCGGGACGACGAGGCGGCGCTGGCCCGGGTCATCCGGGCCTGCGCCCCCGACCTGGCGCTGATCCAGGAGGCGCCGCGCTTCTTCCGCTGGCGCAAGGCCGTCACGCGGCTCGCCCGCGCCGCCGAGCTGGTGTACGTCACGGGCGGTGCCCCCGCCACCGGTCCACTGGTCCTCTCCTCGCTGCGCGCTCATGTGGAGCACACCGAGGACGTCCTGCTGCCGCGAACCCCGGGTCTGCACCGGCGCGGTTTGGCGACTGCCGTCGTACGGATCGGGGGCGCCCGGCTGGGGGTCGTCAGCTGCCACCTCAGCCTGGCCGCCGCCGAACGCCACGCCCAGGCCGGGCTGCTCCTGGACCGGCTGGACCGGCTGGACCGGCAGGCGCCGGAGGTTCCGTACGCCGTCGTGGGCGGCGACCTCAACGAACGGCCCGGCGGGCGGTCGTTCCGCCGGCTCACGGGCCGGCTCCAGGACGCCCGGGCCGTCCGGCCGTGGGGTGGCGAGCTGACCTCCACCCCCGGCGACCCGCATCAGCGCATCGACGCGATCCTCGCCACGGAGGGCGTCGAGGTCCTCGGCTGCGGGGTGCCGGACGGCCTGCCCGGCATCACCCGGGCGGACCTCTTGGCGGCCACGGACCACCTTCCGGTCCTCGCCGCCCTCAGAATTCCCGCCGTCTCTCCCCGCCGGCCCGGGGACTCGGCAGGGCGCCGGAGCGCACCTGGATCCTGACAGGACGTCAGGACCGGCCGTTCTCCCGACGGTGTGTCAGACGACGGCGCCGCGGCCCGGGTCGTCGAACTCGTCGTCGTCCTTCATCCGGTAGACCAGAGTGCCGAAGCCGCACAGGAAGCCGCCGACGCCGACGGTCGCGGCCAGCCAGGTGACCGGCTGCTGGGCCACCACGAGGACGATCAGCAGCAGCGGCCCGCCCAGCACCGCGAGCCAGGCGCAGCGGGTGACCATGTCGCCCCGGGGGGGCGGGGGCGGCTCCGGGGGCACGAAGTGGCCCTCGCCGTCCTCTTCGGGTGCTTCCGGGCTCCAGTCCCGCGGGCCGATGCCGGCGGGGTGGACGGTGACGCTGGAGCCCAGCGGCCGGTCCGCCGGGGCGGCCGGGGCGGCGGGCGATGCCGGGGAGCCCGCGGAGCCGGTCTCCGGCTCCGTGTCGTCGGCGTTCGAGTCGGCGTCGGCGTCCGCGTCGGGCTCGATGCCCTCCCGCTTCTCCGGACCGGGCTTGTACGGCTTGTCGGCCTCCAGCGAACCGGACGACCGCAGGCCCGGACCGGCTCCCGGCTGCCCTGCCCCCGGACCGGCTCCGGTCCCGGCTGCCGGCGCCCCGGAGCCCGTTCCGGCCCCGGACTCCGTCCCTGGTCCTGGTTCCGGCCTCGGCTCGGGCCCCGCGCCGGGACCGGGAAGGTTCTCCTCGCCCGGGACCGTGGGCTCCTGGCCGTAGCCGGCGACGATCGCCGCCCACGCGGCCTCCTCGTCGAACGGCTCCGGGCCTTCCCCCGGTCCCGCTCCGGTGTTGCGCTCAGCCACCGGTCGTCGTTCCTTCCCTGCCCGCGCTCGGGACGAGCCGGCCGATGAAGCCGAGGGAGTCCTCGAAGATCCGCTCGGCGTCGTGGTCGAGGGTCGCCACGTGGTAGCTGCGTTCCAGCAGGGTCTCGGTGACGTCCGTGGAGGAGATCCGGCTGAGGATGCGGGCCGAGTCGGCCGGCGGTACGACATGGTCCTGCGGGCTGCGCAGCAGCAGTACCGGCTGGGTGACCTGCGGGAGTTCGGCGTCGAGCAGCCGGAGGAAATTCCGCAGGGAGTGCGCCGCGTGCAGCGGCACCCGGTCGTAGGCGGCCTCCTGGATGCGCTCCTTGGCGATGTCGCTCGCCAGGCCCTTGGTCGTACGGACCAGATGGCGCGCGACCGGCAGGGCGTACGCCGACAGGCCGTGCACCTTGTTCGCCGGGTTGACGACGACCACGCCGCTCACCGCGCCGCCGTGCTCGGCGGCCAGCCGCAGCGCGAGCGCGCCGCCCATGGACAGCCCGCAGACGAACACCTGCTCGCACCGGGCGGTGAGGGCGCGCAACTCGCGGTCCACCTCCGCGTACCAGTCCTGCCAGCCGGTGAGCTGCATGTCCTCCCAGCGGGTGCCGTGCCCGGGGAGCAGCGGCAGTGACACGGTGAAGCCGCGGCCGGCGAGGAATTCCGCCCACGGGCGCAAGGACTGGGGGGAACCGGTGAAGCCGTGGCAGAGAAGGACGCCGACGTCCCCGCCCTCGTGGCGGAACGGCTCGGCTCCGGGGAGGACCTGCACCGGAGGTCTCCTGTTCGTCGTCGGAACGTGCGTTCGGCTGGATCTGCCGACGCTGCCCCGCGTCGCGGGCGCGGGCGTGCTTCACCGTACGCGACCGCGCCGACACCGGGTAGGTCCGACGGACGCGACCCGCGCCGGGAACCACCCCCGCGCGGGTTAAAGTCGGTGCTCGTACACAGGAGGTACTCGGTTGCTCTACGGCGCGATGAAACTGTCCATCGGCGGGACGCTGAAGCTCGCCTTCCGCCCCTGGGCGGAGGGCCTGGAGAACGTCCCGGCCGAAGGCCCGGCGATCCTCGCGAGCAATCACCTGTCCTTCTCGGACTCCTTCTTCTTCCCCGCGATGCTGGAGCGGAAGGTCACCTTCATCGCCAAGTCCGAGTACTTCACCTCGCCGGGGGTGAAGGGCAGGCTCACCGCGGCCTTCTTCAAGGGCGTCGGCCAACTGCCGGTGGACCGCTCCGGCGGGCGCGGCGCGGGCGAGGCGGCCATCAGGAGCGGTGTCGAGGTCCTGGAGCGCGGCGAGCTGTTCGGGATCTACCCGGAGGGCACCCGCTCGCCCGACGGCCGGCTCTACCGCGGCAAACCCGGCGGTCTCGCGCGGATCGCGCTCGCCGGCGGGGCCCCGGTGATCCCGGTCGCGATGATCGACACCGAGAAGATCCAGCCGCCCGGCAAGGTCGTGCCCAAACTGATGCGGCCGGGCATGAGGATCGGCAAGCCGCTGGACTTCAGCCGGTACGAGGGCATGGACGGCGACCGGTTCATCCTCCGTGCGGTGACCGACGAGGTCATGTACGAGATCATGAAGCTGTCCGGCCAGGAGTACGTCGACATCTACGCGACGGTCGCCAAGCGGCAGATCGAGGAGGCGGCGAAGCAGCGGGACGAGCGGGAGAAGGCGGAGCGGGCCGCACGGGCGGCGAAGGCCGTACAGGCGGCGAGAGGGGCGAAGGCGGCGCAGGACGAGCAGGGCTGAGCAGGACAGCACGAGCAGGACGAGCAGAGTCGAGCAGGACGAGTGCACGGCTGAGCAGGACAAGCACGGCTGAGCAGGACGATCAGGGCTGAGAGGGCCGGCACGCGAGCGCGTCCGGCCGGGGGGTGGGTCATGGCACTGCGCACGGCACTGCGTACGACACCGCGGGAACGGCCCGGCGGCACGGGCGCACCCGTACGACAGAAGGTTCTCCGGATGTCCGTCGAACAGCCGCTCTGGCAGGCGCTGACGGGCTACCGGTTGCTGACGATGGTCTACGCCATCTCCCTCTTCGGCTACGACTACGACGAGTACGCGTACCCGCTCGGCGCGGCCTCCTACCTGGCCGTGCTCGCCGTCTGGACGCTTCTGACCGTACGCAACGTCAGCTCCGCCGAGCGCTGCACCAAGCGCTTCCTGGCCGCCGACCTGACCGTCGCGATCAGCGGCATCCTGCTCTCGGCGGTCGTCGACACCCCCGAGCGCGTCGCCGCCGGCGGCCCCACCCTGCCGTCCATCTGGACGGCGGGCGCCGTGCTCGGCTTCGCCATCAAGGGCGGCTGGCGCTGGGCCGCGGTGACCTCCGCGGTCGTCGGCGTCGCCAACCTCGTCGAGCGCGGCGGCTTCGCCCAGGACACCATCCACAACGTGCTGCTGGTCTGGATAGCGAGCGTCGCCATCGGCTACGTCGTCGAGGTGGCCCGCATCAGCGAGCGGACCCTCGCCCGCGCCCTGGAGATCGAGGCCGCAACCCGCGAACGGGAGCGGCTGGCCCGGGACATCCACGACAGCGTCCTGCAAGTGCTGGCCATGGTGCAGCGGCGCGGTACGGAACTCGGCGGCGAGGCGGCCGAGCTGGGCCGGATGGCGGGTGAGCAGGAGGTCGCGCTGCGCACCCTCGTCTCCAGCGGCCCGGCTCCGGCGCGGGTGCCGGCCCCGCGCGACGCGGCGCACGGCGCCCCGGGCGA
>DOWQ01000599.1 GCA_003519485.1 Streptomyces sp.
GACGCGGACGCGGTGCCGGTGCCCGCCCCGGCCGTGTGCCCGGTCCCGGGCTCCCGTTCCGTCCTGTCACGGCCCGGCGCCCGGGGCCCGGCCTCCTGGGAACCGGTCTCAGTGGCGGGCATGACGGCGGATCTCCTCCCGCAGATGGCCGGTGATCTCCAGCGCCAGCTCGGCCACGGCCGCGTCCTCGATCCGGTGCGGGTGCGGGACGCGTACGTCCCACTCACGCGCGATCCGGCCGGGGCGGGAGGACAGCAGTACGACCCGCTGGCCCAGCCGCACGGCCTCACGCACGTTGTGGGTGACGAAGAGGACCGAGAGCTTCTGCCGCTCCCAGACGTCCGCCAGCACCTCGTGCAGCACATCGCGGGTGATGGCGTCGAGCGCGGCGAACGGCTCGTCCATCAGCAGCACCCGGCTGTCCTGGGCCAGCGCCCGCGCCATCGCCACCCGCTGCCGCATCCCGCCGGACAGCTCGTGCGGCCGCTTGCCGTACGAGCCGCCGAGCCGGACGAGCTCCAGCAGCCGCTGCGCCTCGCTCCGGCGCTCCGAGCGCGGCACGCCGCGCATCTTGAGGGCCAGCTCGACGTTTCTGCCCGCGGTCAGCCACGGGAACAGGGCGTGTTCCTGGAACATCAGGGTGGGGCGGCGGCCGCCCGCCTCCAGCTGTACGGCCCCGGAGGTCGGCCGGTCGAGCCCGGCGATGAGGTTGAGCAGGGTGGACTTGCCGCAGCCCGACGCGCCGAGGAGGCAGATGAACTCGCCGTGCTCCACGTTCAGGCTGATGTCGTCGAGCACCTGGTGGCGCTCGGCGCCCTGGCCCGGGAACGACTTGGACACGTGCGCGAGACGGACGGCGTGCGGGGCGTGTTCGAGCTGCCGGACGGACGACTGGGGAGCCAAGGCGGTGGCCATCGGTGGTTCTCCTCGTTGGGGGCGGCGTCGGACGGTTCTGGTGCCTCCGCCCCCCGGCACCGCTCGGTCAGCCGGTGGGAGGACGCGAGCGGGACAGGGGGCCGGGCGTCAGCGGCGGCATCGCCCGACTCCGCCCTGGCCGCTGCCGAGGGCGCCGCTGCCGACGCGGCCGCCCTCCTTCGCGAAGGTCGAGAAGGCCTCGGTGGCCATGGTCAGAAGTCCCATCCGTCGGCGGCGGGGGCGGCGCTCCCGGCGGAGTCGGCGACCTCGGCCGCCGAGTCGGCGAACGCGGCGCCGGCCATGCCGGCCGCCAGGGTCGCGCCGTCCGCCGGGTCGATCAGCAGGAAGGAGCCGGTCCGGCGGGAGTCGGCGTACGCGTCCAGCGCGAGCGGCTCGGAGGTGCGCAGCACCACCCGGCCGATCTCGTTGGCCGTCAGTTCGCCGGACGCCGGTTCCTGCGGGATGCCGCTCTTGTCGTCGGGCACGGTGAGCACCAGCCGGGACGGGATGTCCTTGACGATGGCCTTGACCGTGCGGGTGGTGTGCTTGAGCAGCACCCGGTCGCCGGTCCGCAGCGGCCGGTCGTGCAGGTGGCAGGCGGTGGCCTCGACGTCCCGGGTGGTGGCCGGGGCGGTGGCGGTGGAGACCACGATGTCGCCGCGGGAGATGTCGAGGTCGTCCGCGAGCAGCACGGTGACCGACTGCGGCGCCCAGGCGACGTCCACGTTCGCGCCGAGGACGTCGATGGCCGCGACGGTGCTGGTACGGCCCGACGGCAGGACGGTGACGGGGTCGCCGGTGCGGAGCACGCCGGAGGCGATCTGGCCGGCGTAGCCGCGGTAGTCGGGGTGCTCCGGGGTCTGCGGGCGGATCACGTACTGGACGGGGAAGCGGACCGGGTCGTCGGTGGGGTCGGCGGTGACCGCGACGGTCTCCAGGTGCTCCAGGACGGTCGGGCCGGTGTACCAGTCCATGACGGCGGAGCGGGTGACGACATTGTCGCCGGCCAGCGCGGAGATCGGGATGGTGGTGATCTCCGGGACGCCGAGCGAGGCGGCGTAGGCGGTGAACTCCTCGGCGATGGCCGTGTGGACCGGCTCCCGGTAGTCGACCAGGTCCATCTTGTTGACGGCGAGGACGACGTGCGGGACCCGCAGCAGGGCGGCGACGGCGGCGTGCCGGCGGGTCTGCTCGACGACGCCGTTGCGGGCGTCGACCAGCACGACCGCCAGCTCGGCGGTCGAGGCGCCGGTGACCATGTTGCGGGTGTACTGCACGTGCCCGGGTGTGTCGGCGAGGATGAACCGCCGCCGCGGGGTGGCGAAGTAGCGGTACGCGACGTCGATGGTGATGCCCTGCTCGCGCTCGGCGCGCAGCCCGTCGGTCAGCAGGGCGAGGTCGGGGGTGTCCTGGCCGCGGACCAGGGACGCCCGCTCGACGGCCTCGAGCTGGTCGGTGAGCACGGACTTGGAGTCGTGCAGCAGCCGCCCGACGAGGGTGGACTTGCCGTCGTCGACGGAGCCCGCGGTGGCGAACCGCAGCAGCGAGGTCGCCGAGAGGTCCGCGATCGCGGCGTCGGCGGGGACCGTGCCGGTGGCCGTGCCGGTGGTCGTGCCGGACGCCTCGCCGGACGCCGTGCTGATGTCAGTGCTGGTCATGGTTAGAAGTACCCCTCGCGCTTGCGGTCCTCCATGGCGGCCTCGGACAGCTTGTCGTCGGCGCGGGTGGCGCCCCGCTCGGTGAGGCGGGAAGCGGTGATCTCGGCGATGACCGACTCGATCGTGGCCGAGTCGGAGTCGACGGCGCCGGTGCAGGACATGTCGCCGACCGTGCGGTAGCGGACCCGCCGGGTCTCCACCCGCTCGCCGTCCCGGGGGCCGCCCCATTCGCCGGGGGCGAGCCACATGCCGGCGCGCGAGAAGACCTCGCGCTCGTGGGCGTAGTAGATCGCGGGGAGTTCGATCTTCTCGCGGGCGATGTACTGCCACACGTCCAGCTCGGTCCAGTTCGACAGCGGGAAGACCCGCACGTGTTCGCCCGCGGCGTGCCGGCCGTTGTAGAGCTGCCACAGCTCGGGGCGCTGGCGCCGGGGGTCCCAGCCGCCGAACTCGTCCCGCAGCGAGAACACCCGCTCCTTGGCGCGCGCCTTCTCCTCGTCGCGCCGGCCGCCGCCGAAGACCGCGTCGAAGCGGTTCTTCTCGATGGCGTCGAGCAGCGGCACGGTCTGGAGCGGGTTGCGGGTGCCGTCCGGGCGCTCCCGGAGCCGGCCGTCGTCGATGAACTCCTGTACGGAGGCGACGTGCAGCCGCAGCCCGTGTTCGGCCACCGTACGGTCGCGGTGGTCCAGCACCTCGGGGAAGTTGTGCCCGGTGTCGACGTGCAGCAGCGAGAAGGGCACCGGCGCCGGGGCGAACGCCTTCAGCGCCAGATGCAGCATCAGGATCGAGTCCTTGCCGCCGGAGAAGAGGATCACCGGCCGCTCGAACTCGCCCGCCACCTCGCGGAAGATGTGCACCGCCTCCGACTCCAGCGCGTCGAGGTGCGACAGGGCGTACGGGTTGTCGGCCCGCTCGGCCCGCTCGGCCAGGTCGCCCCCGGCGGCTTCGCCGGTGCCGCCGGGCGGTTCGGTCGTCGTGGTCGTCGCGGTGGTCACGACAGTCCCCTCTCGGTGAGCAGCGCGTGCAGGGCGGTGGCGGACTCCTCGACGCTCTGCTGGTGCGTCTCGATCCGCAGGTCCGGGTCGGCCGGGATCTCGTACGGGTCGTCGACCCCGGTCAGCCCGCTGATCTCGCCCGCGGCCTGCCGGGCGTACAGGCCCTTCACATCGCGGTCCGAACAGACCTCGAGCGGCGTGGCCACGTGCACCTCCAGGTACGGGGTCCCGGCCGACTGGTGGCGCTTGCGCACGGCTTCCCGGCTGTCGGCGTACGGCGCGATCACCGGGACCAGGGCCGTCACGCCGTTCGAGGCCAGCAGTTCGGCGACGAAGCCGATGCGCTGCACGTTGGTGTGCCGGTCATCCCGGGAGAAGCCGAGCCCGGCGGTGAGGAACTCCCGGATCTCGTCGCCGTCCAGCACCTCCACCCGGTGCCCGGCGGCGCGCAGCCGCTCCGCCAGCGCGCGGGCGATCGTGGTCTTGCCGGCGCTCGGCAGACCGGTGAGCCACACCGTGGCGCCCTGGTCCGTCATCACCCGAACCCTCTCCGTCTCGTCACTCGTCGTGGTCGTCGTCATCAGCCGTGCAGCCCGCACTCGGTCTTGTTGCGCCCCGCCCAGCGGCCGGCGCGCGCGTCCTCGCCCTCCGCCACCCGGCGGGTGCAGGGGGCGCAGCCGACGGACGGGTAGCCGTCCATCAGCAGAGGGTTGGTGAGCACGCCGTGCTCGGCGACGTAGCGGTCGACGTCGTCCTGTGTCCAGCGGGCGATGGGGGAGACCTTGACTTTCTGCCGCCTTCCGTCCCAGCCGACGACCGGAGTGCCGGCCCGAGTCGGGGACTCGTCCCGGCGCAGGCCGGTCGCCCACGCGTCGTACGCCGCAAGCCCCTCCTCCAGGGGCTTGACCTTGCGCAGGGCGCAGCACAGGTCCGGATCGCGGTCGTGCAGCCTCGGCCCGTACTCGGCGTCCTGCTCGGCAACGGTCTGCCGCGGCGTGAGCGTGATGACGTCCACGTCCATCACAGCTGCCACGGCGTCGCGCGTGCCGATCGTCTCCGGAAAGTGGTATCCGGTGTCGAGGAACACCACACCGACGCCAGGGTTGACACGCGATGAGAGGTGGGCGACAACTGCGTCCTCCATCGAGGAGGTGACACAGAAACGGCCGCCGAAGGTGTCGGTGGCCCAGCGCAGGATGTCCGTCGCGGAGGCGTTCTCCAGGTCCCGGCCGGCCTGTTCGGCCAGCGCCCGGAGTTCGTCCGCGGTGCGTTGCGGTGACGGTGCGGTGCTCATGCGGTGGTGCCCCCTTCGCCGTGGTGGCCGTTGTCGCTCCGCAGACCCCTGGCGAGCAGCCCGAGGAAGGACAGCTGGAACGCCCGGTTGCAGGACGAGCACTCCCACGCGCCGTTGCTCTCCTCCGAGGGCCGCAGGTCCTCGTCGCCGCAGTACGGGCAGTAGAACGGTGCCGCTCGCCCGCTCATGCCGTCCCCTCCGTCCTGGTCCGCGGCCCGGTCACGACAGGTCCTCGGGGGTGGCGCGGCGGGCCCAGGTGGCGAACCGCTCGCCCTCGTCGCGCTGCTTCTCGAAGCGGCGCAGCACGCGCTCGACGTAGTCGGGGAGGTCCGCCGAGGTGACCTTGAGGCCGCGGACCTTGCGGCCGAAGCCGGCGTCGAGGCCGAGCGAGCCGCCCAGGTGCACCTGGTAGCCCTCCACCTGGTTGCCGTCGGCGTCCAGCATCAGCTGGCCCTTGAGGCCGATGTCCGCGGTCTGGATGCGGGCGCAGGCGTTGGGGCAGCCGTTGATGTTGATGCTGACCGGCAGGTCGTAGTCCGGCATCCGGGCCTCGAGCTCGTCGATGAGCGTGGCGCCGCGGGCCTTGGTCTCGACGATGGCGAGCTTGCAGAACTGGATGCCGGTGCAGGACATCGTGCCGCGCCGGAACGGCGACGGGTTGACCTGGAGGTCGAGCGACTCCAGGCCCTTGACCAGGGAGTCGACCCGCTCCTGCGGCACGTCGAGGACGATCATCTTCTGCTCGACCGTGGTGTTGAGTCGGCCGGAGCCGTGCGCGGCGGCCAGGTCCGCGATCCGGGTCAGGGTGGCGCCGTCGACGCGGCCGACACGCGGGGCGAAGCCCACGTAGTAGCGGCCGTCCCGCTGCTTGTGGACACCCACGTGGTCACGCCATTCGGAGGACGGCTGCTCCGGCGCGGGTCCGTCGACCAGCTTGCGGCCGAGGTACTCCTCCTCCAGCACCCGGCGGAACTTCTCGGTGCCCCAGTCGGCCACCAGGAACTTCATCCGGGCGCGGGTGCGCAGCCGCCGGTAGCCGTAGTCGCGAAAGAAGCTGGTGATGCCGAACCAGACGTCGGGCACCTCGTCCAGCGGAACCCAGGCGCCCAGCCGCTGACCCAGCTTGGGGTTGGTGGAGAGGCCGCCGCCGACCCAGAGGTCGAAGCCGGGGCCGTGCTCGGGGTGGACCACGCCGACGAACGCGATGTCGTTGATCTCGTGGACCACGTCCTGCGCCGGGGAGCCGGAGACGGCGGTCTTGTACTTGCGCGGCAGGTTGGAGAAGGCCGTGTTGCCGATGTAGCGGTCGTAGATCTCGTCGATGGCCGGGCTGCCGTCGATGATCTCGTCGGCGGCGATCCCGGCGACCGGCGAGCCGATGACGACGCGCGGCACGTCGCCGCAGGCCTGCGGCGTGGACAGGCCGACGGCCTCAAGCTTCTCCCAGATCGCGGGCACGTCCTCGATCCGGATCCAGTGCAGCTGGATGTTCTGCCGGTCGGTGATGTCGGCGCTGCCGCGGGCGTACTCCTCGGAGACCTCGCCGATGACGCGCAGCTGNNAGCACGGCGGTGCGGCCGCCGTCGATGCCGGGCTTGCGCTGGGTGTACAGCCCCCACCAGCGCATCCGGCCCCGCATGTCCGCGGGGTCGATCGAGTCGAAGCCGGCCTTGGAGTAGATCGTCTCAATGCGTGTCCGCACGTTGAGACCGTCGTCGTCCCGCTTCATCTGCTCGTTGCCGTTGAGCGGGGTGAAGTGTCCTGCGGCCCACTGACCCTCTCCGCGGTGGCGTCCGGCCTTGCGGCGGGTCGTGGCGGCACTCGTCTGTTCTGGGTTCGCGGCCATGGCGGTGGTGTCCTTCTCCGGGCGACTCAGGGGCTGGGTGTCTCCCGCCGGTTCCGGCGCAGGAGTGGGTGGGGCCGGCCGCACCCTTCCTGACCTGCGGTCACACAGGTCGGCAGCACGCAGCGCGGCGGGGCCGCGCGGCTGCGGCGTTCAAGGGGTACTCGCGCGTCCGCGGTAGTGGGGACGGCGTTGCGTGCGGCGGTGCTGGGACTGTCAGCCCGCCGGACAGATGGCGCTGGACAGGCGGCCGAGGTCGACATGGTGCCGACTCACCAGGGCGATTCCAGCTCGAGACATGACGAGAGCGTGCCATGACGGTCTCGGAGGAGTCCATCACCTTCCGCTATTTGGGCGAGTCTGTCTCGAATGGCGAGATGATGTGGTCCGAGTCACGCCGGAGCGGCGCGTTCCGGCTCCGAACGCACTCCGGGCGGAGTCCGACGTGCCGGGTTTGTGCTGTGCCGGGCTCAATGTTCCCGGACTCAGTACGCCGGTCTCAACGCCTCGGACTCAGTACGCCGGTCTCAACGCCTCGGACTCAGCGCGTCGGACTCA
>DOWQ01000600.1 GCA_003519485.1 Streptomyces sp.
GCTCATGACCTCGCGCCACCGGGGGGCCGAGGTCCGGGTACCGCACGACGGCACCTCCTCGCTCGGACATGTGGTCGAGTCGCTCGGGGTGCCGCTGCCGGAGGTCGGCGAACTGCTCGTCGGCGGGCGCCCGGCGGCCCCGGCGTACCGGCCGCGGCCGGGCGACGTGGTGGACGTACGCGGGATCCGCCGCCCGCAGGCGCTGCCGGACGGGCCACCGCGCTTCGTCCTCGACGTTCACCTGGGCGGGCTGGCCCGGCGGCTCCGGCTGGTCGGCGCGGACACCGCCTACCGCAACGACCTGGACGACCCGGCGCTCGTCGAACAGGCGAACGCCGAGCGGCGCGTCCTGCTCACCCGGGACCGGGGGCTGCTGCGCCGCCGGGCGCTGTGGCTGGGCGCCTACGTACGGGGCACGCGCCCGGACGAACAGCTGACCGATGCGCTGGAACGGTTCGTACCACCGCTGGCGCCGTGGACACGCTGTGTGGCCTGCAACGGTCTGCTCGCGCCGGTCGGCAAGAGCGCGGTAGGACACCTGCTGCGGCCCGGTACGCAGCGGACCCAGGACACGTTCACCCGCTGCCCGGACTGCGGCCGCGTCTACTGGCCCGGGGCGCACCACCACCGGCTGGAGGAGATCGTGGCGGCCGCGGCGCGCACGGTCGGCGGGTGACGGAGCAGTCCGGCGAGCCGTCGGTGCCGAGGTTCATGATCCTGGGTTCGGGGGAACACTCGGCTCGCCCCCCACCGGTGCGTCACCGGCACGGGATCCGCCCCGCCGGACGCCCTCGTTCCGCCCGAGGAGGTCCCATGCCCGTACACGTCTGCTCCCTCATCGTGAACGAAGCCCAGTCCATTCCCGCCGACGGCGAGTACCACATCGTCCGTTTCCCGTACGGCGGCGGGGAGTCGTACGACGCCCACGGCATGCACCAGGCGCAGCAGCCCGACGGGGAGACCTCCGCCTATCCGGACCGGCGCTCGGGGCTGATCTGGCCGGCCCTCGACGGGTGGGGCTCACTGACCGCCATGGTGTTCTGGGCCGACGGCGACTACTCGGAGGTCCGGGACCGCTTCGTACGCGACCCGCTGGGGCTGGCCGAGGGCTACGACAGCACGGCCACCGAGGACCACGCGCGGACGCCGGGGGGCCAGTACCGGCAGAAGCACCACGAGCTCTTCGTCCACCCGGACACCCCGCTGGCGTTCATGATCCGGCACAACGGCAGCGGTCCGGTGTCGATCACGCACGCCCAGCTCAAACTCGCCATCCACACCTGACCGCGGGCGTCCGACGCGCACCACTGGGCCGGCCGGGAGCGCTGGGGGCGACCGCCTCCGCCGGCCGGCCCGGGGAGCGGCCCGGACCGGTTCCGCGCGTCTGCACAGCCGGACCCGAACGGCCGTTCGGCATTGCCGGCGCGTGCGCTACGGTCGTCCGGACACCCTCAGCCCATCGGATCGGGACCGCACATGCTGACGACCGGTGCCCCCACGAACTGGGCCGGCAACATCACTTTCCGGGCCACCCGGCTCCACCGCCCGGAGTCGGTGGGCGAGTTGCGGCGGATCGTCGGCTCCGCCCGGTGCGTTCGCGCGCTGGGCACAGGGCACTCCTTCAACCGCGTGGCCGACACCGGTGGCGATCTCGTCCGGCTGGACGGCCTGCCGAACCGGTTCCGGATCGATTCCGCGAACCGGACGGTGACTGTCGGGGCGGGAATGCGGTACGCCGAGTTCGCCGGGCAGTTGCACGCGGCGGGCTTCGCGCTGGGGAGCCTCGCGTCGCTGCCGCACATCTCCGTCGCGGGCGCCGTCGCGACCGGTACGCACGGCTCCGGCGACTCCCGGCCCAGCCTGTCCGCGGCGGTCGCCGGCCTGGAGGTCGTCGGACCGGAGGGCGACCTGTTCGAGCTGAGCCGGGAGAGCGCCCCGGAGCGGCTGCGCGGCTCGGTGGTCGCTCTCGGAGCGCTCGGAATCGTCACCGCCGTCACCCTGGACATCGGACCGACGTTCGACGTGGCGCAGTGGGTCCACACCGGGTTGTCGCTGGACCGGCTGGCCGAGCGCCACGAGGAGATCTTCGCCGCCGCGTACAGCGTGAGCGTGTTCACCGACTGGCGCGGCGACGACAGCATGGTCTGGCTGAAGCACCGTACGGACGACGCGGGCGGCGCCGGCCTCGGCAGCGAGCGGTGGCAGGGCGCACGCCTGGCGGACCGGCCGCACCACCCCGTGCCGGGGATGCCGACGGCGAACTGCACCGAGCAGTCGGGCGTGCCGGGGCCCTGGCACGAGCGCCTGCCGCACTTCCGGCCCGGCTTCACGCCCAGCCGCGGGGCGGAGCTCCAGTCCGAGCTGCTCCTGCCGCGCGCAGCGGCGCCGGCGGCGTTCGCCGCGCTGCGGGGGCTGGGCGAGCGCATGGCGCCGGTGCTCCAGGTCTCCGAGGTCCGTACGGTCGCGGCGGACGAGCTGTGGCTGAGCCCCGCCCACGGCCGGGATTCCGTCGCCTTCCACTTCACCTGGCTCCCGGACACCCCCGCGGTCCTCCCCGTCATCGCCGCGATCCAGGAGGCGTTGCTGCCGCTCGGCGCCCGGCCGCACTGGGGCAAGCTCACGGCGGCGGCACCGGTGGACGTGGCGGGGCTGTACGAACGCGCGGGCGATTTCCGGGCGTTGCTGGCCGACCTGGACCCGGAGGGGAAGTTCCGCAACCCGTACGTGGAGAGCCACTTCCCGGCGGGCACGTAGGACCGGCCGGGACGCCGGTCCCACGGCCGGCGACCCTGCGCGGAGCTGCACAAGTTGCAACGGAACCGGCCGTCACCGCCCCAGGCCGCAGGAAGCGGTCATGGCTCGGTGTTCGCAAGTGTTCGCAGTGTCAGCGGAACTCGCGGGATGTCGCACAACGCCCCGCCCGTGCGGCCGGCTCTTACTACCCCGCGAGGCGCACCGCAAGACCTCGGCACGGGACCTTCCACCCAGTGGAAGACCGTCTTGTCACGCCCGCCCGCGGCCACGAATGTGCACGTCAGCGTCACCACCTGGCCGAGTTCGGCGCCGGGTGCCGGCGCCGACGTCGACAGAGCCGCACACCGGGCGAGAAGGGCTGGACTCCATGGCCGCCGAGACCGCATTCGTACGTAATCAGTGGTACGTCGCCGCATACGGCAGCGAGGTGGGCCGCGAACTGCTGGGCCGCACAGTCTGCGGGGAACCGCTCGTCCTCTACCGCACCGAGGAAGGCCCGGCCGTGGCACTCGCCGACCGGTGCGTGCACCGCCGCTTCCCGCTCTCCGAGAGCCGGCTCGACGGGGACCGGATCGTGTGCGGCTATCACGGCTTCACCTACGACGCGTCCGGTAGCTGCGTCTCCGTGCCCGGACAGCAGCGGATTCCGCGCACCGCGCGGGTGGCGGCTTACCCGGTGACCGAGCAGGACTCGTTCGTCTGGGTGTGGATCGGCGACCCGTCGCTGGCGGAAGCCACCGCGCCGCCACGCGCGCCGTGGCTGGCCGACCCGGCGTGGGCCACCGTGTCCGGCATGGAGCCGCTGGCAGCCCGGTACGGGCTGCTGGTGGACAACCTGCTGGACCTGTCGCATGAGACGTACCTGCACGGCGGCTACATCGGCACCCCCGAGGTCGCCCGGACTCCGATCACCACCGAGGCCGACGACGAGAACGGCATCGTCCGGGTCAGCCGGCACATGGACGACGCGGAATGCCCGCCGTTCTACGCCAGGTCCACCGGGATCGAGGGCCGGATCACCCGCTGGCAGGACATCGAGTACCGGGCGCCGTGCCTGTACCTGCTGCACAGCCGGATCGCACCCGCCGGCGTGCTGCCGGAGGCGGACGGCTCGGACCCGCGCGGCTTCCACGTCGAGATCGTGTACGCGATCACGCCGTCGACGGAGAACTCCACCTACGACTTCTGGGCCGTCGCCCGGGACTTCGCCCAGGACGACCAGAAGGTCTCGGACTTCCTCCACACGTTCAACCGCACGGTGGTGATGCAGGACGTCACCGCCCTCGACCTGCTGGAGCAGATCGTCGCCGAGGAGCCGGAGGACGTTCAGGAGCTCAGCATCAACATCGACACCGGCGGCCTCGCCGCCCGCCGCATCCTCGAGCGGCTCCGCGCGGCCGGCGTACCGGACGGTGCCTCGGGCGCGGCCCCCGCGCGGGCGGTGCGATGAGCGCCTCCGGCGGCGTCCTGCGGGTCGACTGGGTCCCCGGTACGGACCGGCTGC
>DOWQ01000363.1 GCA_003519485.1 Streptomyces sp.
GGGGGCGGGCAGTGGCGGCAACAGCGGTGCCGGTTCAGCCCGTACGGGGCGGGATGACGGGGCGGTCGCGGCACCGGCGCGGACGGCGCGGCACGGCGGCGGGGCAGAGCGGGGCGACACGGGGCAGAGAGCGATACGGCCACCGTTCGGGCAAGGGGCGGGAGTTCCGGGGGTGGGCACGCGGGGGCGGCTCCGGGCGGGATTACCTGCGTAAGGGCAGCGCTCCGGGCTCTGACATGTCACCCTGTCGCTTGAGGCATATGGCTCGGGGGCATTCGCGTGGGCGGCGCGGCCGTTCACGAGCTGGGGAGGGATACGCGATGGGCCCATGGAACTGGACCGGCGCGGAGGCCCGTGCCGGAGCGCAGGCCGGGCTACCCGAATCGAGTCCCCCGGCTGTGCGGCGCGCAGCCGGGGTCTCGCCTCCCCGTGTCCCGCCGGACGACCCGGAGCCCCGAGCTCTCAAGGTCGGCGGCGGTTCTATCTCTCCTTCTTCATCCCCCCGTCCCCGACGGCAAATCCTGGGCCGTTGTCACTCCTTCGAGGGGTCTTACGCCACGATGCGGTCCCCGAGCCCTATGTTCGAATAAGAGTTCGATAATGTGTCCGTGTTCCACCACGTACGCGAGGACCCTGTGTGGCATACCGCGGCGGCAGCCGGAAGGAATGGGGGTGCCGGATCCAATGGTGCGGCGCATCGACGTGACCGGGGCCGACGGAGTGCGGCTCGCAGCCTGGCAGTTCGCCGACCCCCCGAAGGGCGGCAAGGAGGGCGAGCCCGGCCCCGGCGTGTTGTTACTCCACGGCCTGATGGGCCGCGCCGCGCACTGGGCGGGCACCGCCCGCTGGCTGTCCGCCCGGCACCGCTCCATCGCCCTCGACCAGCGCGGTCACGGCCGCAGCGAGAAGCCCGGTGACGGGCCGTACAGCCGGGAGGCATACGTCGCCGACGCCGAGGCGGCAATCGAACAACTGGGCCTCGCCCCCGCCGTGCTCATCGGCCACGCCATGGGAGCGCTGACGGCCTGGCAGCTGGCGGCCCGCCGCCCCGACCTCGTACGGGCCCTCGTCATCAGCGACATGCGGGCCTCCGCGCTCGGCGCGCAGTCCCAGCGTGAATGGGAGGAGTGGTACAAGTCCTGGCCCGTGCCCTTCGCCACCCTCGCCGACGTCCGCAAGTGGTTCGGCGAGGACGATCCCCGGCTGGAACGCCCCCGCCCGTCCCGCGGTGCGTTCTACGCCGAGGTGATGGCCGAGCGCGCGGACGGCTGGCGCCCGGTCTTCTCCCGCCGCCAGATGCAGGCGTCCCGCGAGGCATGGGTGTACGACGCCCACTGGGAGGAGCTGGCACAGGTGCGCTGCCCCACCCTGGTTGTGCGCGGCGTCGACGGCAAGCTGGGCCGCGCCGAGGCACAGGAGATGGTCCGGGTGCTGCCGCGCGGCGAGTACGCGGAGGTCCCCGACGCCGGCCACCTCGTCCACTACGACCAGCCGGACGGCTGGCGTACCGGCGTCGAACCCTTCCTCGAGGCGACCACGCAGCCCTGACCCCTCCGGGCCCGAACGGAGCCGCGACGTCACGGCGTATCCGCGCGTGCAACGGACCGGCGGCCGCCCGCAGGGCGGGGCTCGGCGACTCGGAACGGCGCGCCCGCGGTCCCGCGTGGGAGCTGCGCCGGCCCCTCGGGAGAGCCGCTCGGCACCCGCGCACAGAGCGGCGAAAACGTACTCGACCCGGCTGCCCGCTATGCGCCTTGACCACGCGTCGACCGGCGGAGCCGGCCCCGGACCGTCCCACTCCGGGACCGGACAGAGCTCGTCCTGTGCGGCCGTCTACTGTGGCGGGCGGCGCGGTCGAGATGGAGAACACGACAACACGGGGCTCGCGGTGCAGCCGTTGCAGGCCGATGATCCGCAGGTACTGGCGAGCTACCGGCTGTTGGACCGGCTCGGCGTCGGCGGCATGGGGCGGGTGTACCTGGCGCGATCGGCGGGGGGACGCACGGTCGCGGTGAAGGTGATCCGCCCGGACCTTGCCGAGGACGGCGAATTCCGGCGGCGGTTCCGGCACGAGGTGGAGGTCGCACGCGCGGTGTCCGGCCGCTACACGGCGCCCGTCGTCGACGCCGACACTGAGGTTTCGGTGCCGTGGCTTGCCACGGCGTATGTGCTCGGTTCGTCCCTGGCGGACGTGGTCAGCACCCACGGCGCGATGCCCGAGCCGACCGTAGGGGCGCTCGGCGCCGGACTTGCGGCCGCGCTAACGGAGATCCACGCCACCGGACTCATCCACCGCGACCTCAAGCCGTCGAACGTCATGCTGGCCCCCGACGGCCCCCGTGTCATCGATTTCGGCATCGCCCGAGCCGTGGACGGCGACCGGATGACGCAGACCGGCGCTGTGGTGGGTTCTCCCGGTTATCTGCCGCCCGAGCAGGCTCTGGGACGCGAGGTGGGGCGCCCGGGCGACGTGTTCTCGCTCGGCGCCGTCCTCGCCTTCGCCGCCACCGGCCGCAGCACCTTCGGCGAGCTGGCGGCGGCGGCGATGCTCTATCAGGTGGTGCACGGCGAGCCCGATCCGGTGGGCGTACCGGAGCCGTTGGCCGGCCTGATCGCGGCCTGCCTGACGAAGGATCCGGCACAGCGGCCCACCCCGGAGCAGCTACTGGAATTCCTGGCACCCGACGGTGCGGAGACGGCCTTCACCGACTGGCTGCCGGGGGCGGTGGCGTCGACCATCGCCACACACGCCTCGCGGATCCTGGATCTGGAGACCCCGGCGAGCGGCACTCCGGGCGGAACGGCGTCCCGCGCCGGTTTCGGTCCGCCGCCCGCCATGGGCACCGTTCAGCTGGGCGGGACGTCCACACCTCCCGCTGCTACCCCGTCGCGCCGTCGCTTCCTCGGGATCGCCGGTGGCGTCGCGGGCGTGGCCGCCGTCGGGACCGGCGCGGCCTGGATGCTGGCGAAGGACGGCACCGGTGATGTGCCGTCCTCTGGCGATGCCTCGAACCAGGACGGAGGCGGTGAGCCGGACGCCTTCACCACCCCGGCGGACGGCATCGCTCCGCAGCCGCTGTGGCACAGGACGGCGGCGAAGGACAGCCTCGCGTACGACCGGGCGCCGATGGTGGTCGGTGAACTGGCGGTGTTCAACGGTGATCCGGTGGTTGCACACGACGTGCGGACGGGCAAGAAGGTGTGGTCCCGGGACGGCCTGGCGACATCGGGCCCGCGCTCGTCCTCGCCGCCGGGAAGCTCTTCTTCCGCAGTCCCGACTACGACGGTGACCTCATCGGCATCGCCCCGAAGACCGGCAAGGAGGTCTGGCGCGGCAGGCTCGGCGGGAAACTCTCGGTCGCGGGCGCCATCGCCGCGGACGACGAGCATGTCTACGTCATGGCCGAGGTCGAGACCGAGGACTTCAGCAGTGACCTCACCGCCATCGCCGCCGTCAATCACCGCACGGGGAAGACGGTGTGGCAGGAGACCCGTGACGAGGGGACCGACGACTACTGGATCGAGGGCCGGGCGACCGTCCGTACCTCGTGTACGCGGACGCGCTCGAGAACGTGACGGTCCGCCGCGCCTCGGACGGCAGGCAGGTGTGGAGCCGGAAGATCGGTGACGACATCGCATGGCGGCCCGCGGTGACCGCGGACACGCCCTTCGTCGGCGGCGACGTGATGCGCGCCGTGAACCTGAAGACCGGCAAGGACCGCTGGGTCCTGGAGCCCCAGGGCCGCCGCGGGTTCAATACGCCGGTCATCATCGACGGGATCCTCTACGCGTCGGACTACGGCCGTGGCGTGTGGGCGGTCGGCCCGAAAACCGGCAAGAAGATCTGGCTCTGCGAGGACCTGGGCGGCGGGCGATACGCACCGGAGACCTTCGTACGGGTGGGCGACCATCTGTACGGCGCGTCCGGTCCGTACAACGACGGCGGGATCTACGCCATGGAACGGAAAACGGGCAAGGTGCGCTGGCTGTACAACGACAACAAGAGCAACATGGAGCAGTGGAACATCGCCGCGGCCGGCAAGCGTCTGCTGCTTTCACACGGCGACGAGATCTACGGACTCACCGCCTTGTGACGGTGCTTGACCGGTGCTCGGTGGGGCCCGCACGCGTGCGACGCGGTTGCGGTCGCATTCGGGCGCGGGCCGACCGACCGGCACCCGGACGACGGCGGGAGGGGACGGGTCCGCAGGAGGAGTCCGGAACAATTCCGTGTACGTGTGGCCGCAGCGAAACCGCATCAACGCGGCACCGGGTTCCGAGGCCGTAAATATGCGGTGGAGGGACCTCCTCCGGAGGGCCCGGCTCCGGCACCCGAACCGACGCCGGCACCCGGGGAACGGGTGCCGGGCCCGGCACCGCAGCACTCGCCCCTACGTCGCAGCCCCCGCCCCTGCACAGCCCTCACGCCCTGCTGACCGCCGTCAGGATCTCCGGCAGCCGGGCAGCCGCCCGCGGGGCCGCCAGCCGTAGGCTCAGCCGGGTGACGGCCCAGCCGTGGAGGGCGCCGAGCGGGAGGATCAGCCAGAGCCAGGCGTGGGCGCCGGCGATGTGCATCCAGACCGTCAGGGCCAGCAGCGGCGCGCACAGCAGGGCCGCGGCGAGCGCGCCGGCCAGGATGCTGATCCAGGCCAGCCCGCCCTGCCCGGGCGCGACGTTCTTGAAGCCGCTGTCCTGCGGGATCGAGTACGGGTAGTGCACCGACGCCAGGCTGCCGGTGGCCAGCATGGCGCCCAGCAGCGCCAGCGAGACGCCGAGCGCCTCCGGCAGGGACCGCCAGTCGTCCAGGACCGCCGAGGAGATGAGCACCACGAGGACGACGTACGGCACGGCGACGACGGCCAGCGCCAGGGCCCGGCCGCGGAGTTCCAGGTACGCGTCGCGCGGTGACGCGATCGTCTGGGCGACGATCCAGAAGGCGGAGGTGTCCTGCCCGAACTGGTTGTACATCTGGATGCCCAGCAGCCCCGCCGCCCAGCAGGCCGCGTACGGACTGCCGTTGCCCTGCACCGCGTACACGACCGGCAGCAGCAGTCCGATGCCGAGCGCCGACGCCCAGCCCGCCTTCGCCTTCGGATCGCGCCAGGCGTAGCGGAGTGTCCGCAGCATGACCGTGCCGGTGCGGCCCGCGGGCAGCAGGCCGGCGAGTCCGTCCGTACGGCCGCCGGCCTTCTTCTCGACGGCCGTCGCGGCCTGCAGGGTGGAGCCGTCGGGAGTCGTCATCAGCCGGGTGAGGCTGCGCTGCCACCACCACAGCAGCAGGACGAGCGCGGCGGCGGTCAGCGCGAGCTGTGCGAGCGCGAGCCCGTACGAGCCCTCGGCGGCCGAGCTGACGGCGTCCAGGGCCGAGGCCGGGGGCACCCAGCGGAGCACGGCCGCGGCCGGCTCCAGCACCGACAGGCCGTCCGGTGCGGACAGCTTCTGCACGCCGATGTTGACGAACTGGGCGCCGACCGCGATGAACAAGCCGCTCAGCAGCGCCAGGTCGCGTGCCCTGCGGCTGGTCAGCAGCCGGACGTTCGCGGTCGCGACGGCGCGCGACAGGGCCACGCACACCAGCAGCACCAGCGGTGCCGCCACCACCCCGGCCGCCACCGCCGCGCCGCCGTGGGCCACGGCCAGCACCGAACCGGCCGCCAGGACGGCGGTGAAGAGCGAACCGATGCCGATCAGCGAGGCCACCAGCAGGGAGACCACCAGCGGGCGCGGCCGCAGGGGCAGCATCACCAGCCGGGTCGGGTCCAGCGTCTCGTCCCCCGCGGAGAAGAACAGCGGCATCACGGCCCAGCCCAGCGTGATCACCGCGACGGCCGTGACCACCAGCGCGGGCGCGTGCTCGTTGCCCCGCAGCGCGAGGAGGCCCAGCAGCTGGAGCGCCGTGAACAGCAGCGTCACCACGATCGAGGCGATGTACGCGGCCTTGCGACCCGCCGACTGGCGCAGGCCGTTGCGCAGCAGCGCCAGCTTCAGCCGTACGAAGACGGCCGTGACGACGGCGAAGGACGCGCTGCCCGCCGGCGCGACGCCGCCCCGCGCGGTGGCCGTCGGTGACGTCGTGGTGCTCACCGGGCACCGCCGCCCAGCCAGTCGAGGCTCTGCCCGGAGTCCCGCCCGTGCGCGCCCACCAGTTCCAGGAAGGCGTCCTGCAGGGTCGGCGCATCGCCGCGCACCTCCGCGAGCGGACCGTGGGCGCGGATGCGGCCGGCCGCCATCACCGCGACCCAGTCGCACAGGCTCTCGACGAGCTCCATCACATGGCTGGAGAACACGACGGTCGCGCCGGACGCGGTGTAGCGCTCCAGCACGCCGCGGATGGTCTGCGCGGACACCGGGTCGACGCCTTCGAACGGTTCGTCCAGGAAGAGCANNGAGCAGCGCCGCGGCGAGACCGATCTTCTTCCGCATACCTGTCGAGTAGTCGATGACGAGTTTGTGCTGGGCGCCGGACAGGTCGAGCACGTCGAGCAGTTGGGTGACCCGCTGGTCGACCTCTTCCCCCGGCAGCCCGCGCAGCCGCCCCGTGTACGCGAGCAGCTCGCGGCCGGACAGCCGTTCGAAGAGACGCAGGCCCTCCGGCAGAATGCCGATCCGGGACTTCACCGCGACCGGATCGGTCCAGACGTCGTGGCCGCTGATCAGCACCTGGCCGGAGTCCGGGCGCAGCAGTCCGGTGATCATGGAGAGAGTCGTCGTCTTGCCCGCGCCGTTCGGTCCGACGAGGCCGATGAACTGTCCGGCGGGCAGCTCCAGATCGATCCCCGCCACGGCCACTTGTTCGCCGAACCGCTTCCACAGGCCGCGCACGCGCACCGCGGAGCCCGCGGTTGCTGCCGCACCGGCCCCGGCGGTCGTCCCGGTTCCCCCGGTCGGTTCGGTCGTTCTGCTCACGTCGGTGTGCTCAGGCTGGTCTGCCACCTGGAAGCCCTTCATCGTCCCCGTGAGGGCTGGTCCTGCCCTCTGCCGAGCCACCCTAAGGGGTGGCATGGGAACGGATGTCTGACAGCGGATGCCGGGCGGTGGCTGCCCGGCATCCGCTGTCAGCGGCGCTCCCGCTCCCGGCCTCAACGCCTCCCGGCCGCGGACCTCTCCTGTCCGCACGCGTACGCGAGCGTCGGGATCAGCGCCTCCGCCTCGGGCAGCCAGCGGTTCTCGGCGGTCGGCCGCCGCGCCCACTGCACCGCGCCGCCCTTGCCGAAGCGGGTGGGCGGGGCCGCCACCCAGCCGCCCTCGCCGTGCGCCACCAGGTCCAGCGAGCTGGGCAGCCAGCCCAACTTCCGCACCAGCCCGGGGACCGTGAGCGCCGCGCCCGGCTGGACGAGGAACAGCATCCGGCGCTGCGGAGTCGAGGTGACCGGCCCCGGCGTCAGATCGAGCCGCTCCATCCGGGCGAGGGCCAGGCAGCCCGTGTCCTCGGAGACCTCCAGGGCGTCGAAGGCGCGCCCGGTCGGCAGCAGGACCGACGCGCCGGGCTCCGCCGCCCACAGCCGCCGGGCCTCCGCGGCGCTGCTTGTCGCGCGGTCGGCCCAGTCCGGCCGGTCCGGGTGCGCGCCCGGGAACGGGCAGTCGCGAGCGCCGCACGAGCAGCGCACCGCGCCGTTCTCCGTCACCAGCCGGCTGCTGGGTGTCACGTCCCAATGGCGCTCCTCCGCGTACCGCACCGCGGCGTCCAGCGGTTGCTCGCCGCGCTGCCGCGGGACTCGATCGGATATGCCCGTCACTCGAATGGTCTCTTCCACGGTCATCACAACTCTCCGTGTCATCCGTGGTTACGGCCTCGGCGGGCCGGACCCCGGCGCACCGGTCACGCACACGGGGCGCATGGGTGCACGGGCGGGGGCGCGCGGGCGGATGGCGGGGTCCGGGCGGGTAGGCCGTACTGCGGCACCTTGCGCACGAGACATCCGCCGAATCACCGCTGCCGTCGATCCGCCAGGGATGCCCGAACCTCGGGGCAGTGGGCGGGTCGTCGGCCGACAGGACAGTCCGCCGACCGAGGGGGTAGAGCCCATGGCCGCCAGGCCACTCGTAGCGCGCCGGCCCAACGAACGGCTGCAGGCACTCATCCAGGAGGCCGGTTGCTCCAACGCCGGCCTCGCCCGCCGGGTCAACATGTGCGGCGCGGAGCACGGCCTCGACCTCCGCTACGACAAGACCTCCGTCGCGCGGTGGCTCCGCGGCCAGCAGCCGCGCGGGCGCGCCCCGGCGGTGATCGCGGAGGCGCTCGGGCGCAAGCTCGGGCGTACGGTCACGATCGACGAGACCGGCATGGCCAACGGCCGGAACCTCGCCTCCGGCGTCGGACTCCAGTTCTCTCCCACCCTGCCCGGCGCGATCGAGCAGGCGTGCGAGCTGTGGCGCAGTGACGTGGGCCGGCGGGACTTCCTGTGCGGCTCGGCGGTCGGCTCCTCGGCGCTCGTCGAACCGAGCCGCGACTGGCTCGTCACCGGCGCCGACGCCCAAGTGGCCCGCACGGCCGGCGCGCGCGTGGGCATGTCCGACGTCGAAGCCGTACGGGCCATGACGCGCGCCCTGAACGAACTGGACCACCGGTTCGGCGGCGGACACGTACGGCCGGTCGTCGTGCACTACCTGAACAGCGTCGTGTCCGGGCTGCTGAGCGGCTCCTACCGGGAGTCGGTCGGCCGGGAGCTCTTCGGGGCCGTCGCACGGCTGACGGAGCTGGCCGGCTACATGGCCGTGGACACCGGCCGGCCGGGGTTGGCCCAGCGCTATTACATCCAGGCCCTGCGGCTCGCCCAGGCCGCCGGGGACCGCGGCTACGGCGGCTACGTCCTCGCCGCCGGCATGAGCCACCTGGCCGCCTCCCTCGGCAACCCGCGCGAGATCGCCCAGCTGGCCCGCGCCGCGCAGGAGGGCACCCGCGGACAGGTCACGCCGCGGGCCGAGGCGATGTTCTGCGCGGCGGAGGCGCGCGGGCACGCGCTGATGGGCGACGCACGGGCCTTCCAGACGGTGGCCGCACGGGCGGTCTCCGCGATGGAACGGGCCGGGGAGACGGCCGGGTCCTCCGGTGCGGGCTCCGGCTCGGGCGACGACCCGGCGTGGATCGCGCATTTCGACGGTGCGTACCTGGCGGACGAGCTCGCCCACTGCCACCGCGACCTGGGACAGGCCGAGAAGGCCCGCAGCCGCGCCGAGGAGGCCCTGGCGGGCCACCCGGAGGGTCGCGTACGCCGCCGGGCCATCGGGCTCGTCCTGCTGGCGACGGCGCAGATGCAGCAGCGCGAGATCGAAGAGGCGTGCCACACCGGGACGCGGGCCGTTGAGCTGCTCGGCACGCTGCGTTCGAATCGCGGCACGGAGTACCTGGAGGACTTCCAGCAGCGTCTGGAGCCGTACGCCGACCAGCGGGTGGTGCGGGAATTCGGGGCCCGGATGGAGATGCGGGCCGCGTAGTCAGCTACCGGCGGCCGGCTCGCAGGGGAAGAGGCGGCCCGTGGCCAAAGGGGCGGAAACGGCTCTCTGCGGGCCGTAGTTGGGCGTCGGGGTGGGGCTGTCACCGGGGGTTGTGCGGAGCAGGTAGCGTGAACTGTTGATTCCATAAGTTCCGCACAGCCAAGGAGTCCGGGTGTCGCACAGCGGACAGGGCAACGAGCAGCAGCCTCCCGCGCATGAAGGTGTCGTGCTGCCGGCGCACGGTGAGCCGTGGGTGCCCGACCAGCAGCCGACACCCGTCGCCGGGCAGCCGTGGGGGCAGCCCTGGGGGCCGGAGACCCAGCAGCAGGACCAGCCGGCCCAGCAGCCGCCTCAGCAACCCCACCGGCAGCCTCAGCAGCCACAGCAGCCTCACCGGCAGCCGCAGCCGCAGCACTACGCACCCCAGCTGCCCCCGCCCCCGCAGCACCGGCCGCCGGTGCCCCCGCAGCTTCCGCCGCCGCAGCCGACTCCGCAGCAGCAATACCAACAGCAGCAGCCTCCTCGTTTTCCCCAAGAGCCGCCCCCGCCCCTCCCCTCGGCTGAGACCCAGCTGCTGTCACCCGTGGCTGCGCCCGCCGACGCGGACGCGACCCGGTTCATCCCCCCGACGGCCGGCGGCCCACTCCCCCCGGAGAGACCTGCGGAGTCCACCCGCTTCCTCGGCCGGCACACGGCCGGCCAGGCACCGCCTCCGCCGGCGGGCGGGGCCGACCCGGACGCCACCCAGTTCATAGCCCCGATACCGGCCGCGCCCGCCCCGGTGACGCCCGCCCCGGTGACGCCCGCC
>DOWQ01000370.1:0-253 GCA_003519485.1 Streptomyces sp.
CGCGGGCGCCGCGGGCGGGGCCGGGGGCGTTCCCGGAGCCGCCGGCGGGGCAGCCGGGCGGCGGATCTCCCTGGTGACGCTGCAGACCTTCTGAGCGGCCCCGGACATGCCGCGGGCCGGGTCCCCGGAGGGGCCCGGCCCGGCGTGCGGTGCGTACGGCGGCCTGCTATTTCTTCCGTGCCGTCGCCTTCTTCGCGGTGGTCTTGCGGGCGGCGGTCTTCTTCGCCGGAGCCTTCTTCGCGGTGGCCTTCTT
>DOWQ01000370.1:312-4551 GCA_003519485.1 Streptomyces sp.
GTCTTCTTCGCCGCGGTCTTCTTCGCGGTGGTCGTCTTCTTCGCCGGTGTCGTCTTCTTCGCGGCGGTCTTCTTGGCCGCGGCGGGCGTCCGGGTCGCCGACTTCTTGGCGGTGGCCTTCTTCGCCGCCGCCTTGGCCGTCGTACGGGTCGAAGAACCACCCGTGAGGCTGCCCTTGGGGGCCTTCTTCACCGAGACCTCGCCCCCCTTGGGAAGCTTCTTGGAACCGCTCACCAGGTCCTTGAAACCCTGCCCCGCGCGGAAGCGGGGCACCGAGGTCTTCTTCACCCGGACCCGCTCACCCGTCTGCGGGTTGCGGGCGTACCGCGCCGGGCGGTCGACCTTCTCGAACGAGCCGAATCCGGTGACCGACACCCGGTCGCCGGTGACGACCGCGCGGACGACCGCGTCCAGTACCGCGTCGACAGCGTCGGCGGCATTCTGTCGGCCACCGAGCTTGTCCGCGATCGCTTCTACGAGCTGCGCCTTGTTCACGTCTTCCCCTTCGGAGACATTGCCCGAACGAATGCGTTCAAGCTTTTTCGCACGTTAGGCAGATATATACCGGAAATCAAAGACGAAACGGTCTAATCACCCTTGTGTCGCAACGAACTCGCCCGTCACGGACTTCCCGCGTCGGGGAATCGGCGCTCGTCGAGCTCCGCCATGAACCGCTCCAGACGCCTTGCCGCACCGGCGAGATCATGTTTCGTGGCAGCCGTGATGACCAGCAGCTTCCGGGAGAGCGCCATCCGTTCGTCCTCCGTGACCGGCAGCATCCGCACCCGCGTGTGTGCCTCCTTGAGCCGGTCCGCGACGAGCCCGTAGAGCTCGAGTTGGCTGTCGCGTTCCATGCGCCGATTGTGTCATCTGGGGCGAGTTGTCGCCTCAGGGGGCCCCAACGGACATGTCGGTGACACCTTCGCACGCGACCGCGCCCCCCGCCTCTGGGGCGGGGGGCGCAGTGGGCCGAACGGCGTGCCGGCCTGCCGGGAGCAAGGCCGGCGCCGGCGGTTCAGGCGAGCGTGGTGCTCGGCTTGAAGGCGGGGCGCGATGCCTCGTACGCCGCGATGTGCGGTTCGTTCTTGAGGGTGAGGCTGATGTCGTCCAGACCCTCCAGGAGACGCCAGCGGGCGTTCTCGTCGAGTTCGAACTCGGCGGTCAGCGAAGTTCCCTCGGGGCCCGGCACACGGACCTCGCGGGCGACCAGGTCGACGGTGACCTCCAGCGTCGGGTCGGCCTCCGTCAGCGCCCACAGCCGCTCGACGGTCTCCTGCGGCAGCATGACCGTGAGCAGGCCGTTCTTCAGCGAATTGCCGCGGAAGATGTCGGCGAAGCGGGGCGAGATGACGGCCCGGAAACCGTAGTTCTGCAGGGCCCAGACCGCGTGCTCGCGGGAGGAGCCGGTGCCGAAGTCGGGTCCGGCGACGAGCACGCTCGCGCCCCGCCGCTCGGGGCGGTTCAGCACGAACTCCGGGTCCTTGCGCCACGCCTCGAAGAGCCCGTCCTCGAAGCCGTCGCGGGTGACCTTCTTGAGCCAGTGGGCGGGGATGATCTGGTCGGTGTCGACATTGCCGCGGCGCAGCGGTACGACCCGGCCGGTGTGCGTGGTGAAAGCGTCCATGGTTCTCAGACCTCCACGAGAGCCGGGGCGTCGGACAGGTCGGCGGGGGACGCGAGGTGCCCCAGGACCGCGGTGGCCGCAGCCACCTGCGGCGAGACCAGGTGGGTTCGGCCGCCCTTGCCCTGCCGCCCCTCGAAGTTGCGGTTGGAGGTGGACGCGGCGCGCTCACCGGGCGCGAGCTGGTCCGGGTTCATGCCGAGGCACATCGAACAGCCCGCGTGCCGCCATTCGGCGCCCGCCTCGGTGAAGATTTTGTCCAGACCCTCCGCGACGGCCTGCAGGGAGACCCGTACGGAACCGGGCACGACCAGCATCCGCAGGCCCTCCGCGACCGACCGGCCCCGCAGGATCTCGGCGGCGGCGCGCAGGTCCTCGATCCGGCCGTTGGTGCAGGAGCCGACGAAGACGGTGTCCACGCCGATCTCGCGCAGCGGCTGGCCGGCGGTGAGGCCCATGTATTCGAGGGCCTTCTCGGCGGCGTGCTTCTCGCTGGCGTCCTGGTAGGAGGCCGGGTCGGGCACCGAGGCCGAGAGCGGCGCGCCCTGGCCGGGGTTGGTGCCCCAGGTCACGAACGGCGCCAGCCCGGCGGCGTCGATGACGACCTCGTGGTCGAAGACCGCGTCGTCGTCGGTGCGCAGGGTCCGCCAGTACTCGACGGCGGCGTCCCGGTCGGCGCCCTGCGGGGCGTGCGGGCGGCCCTCGAGGTAGTCGAACGTCGTACGGTCCGGGGCGATCATGCCCGCCCGGGCGCCGGCCTCGATCGACATGTTGCAGATGGTCATCCGGGCCTCCATCGAGAGTTTCTCGATGGCGGAGCCGCGGTACTCGATGACGTAGCCCTGACCGCCGCCGGTGCCGATCCGGGCGATGACCGCCAGGATCAGGTCCTTGGCCGTGACGTCCTCGGGCAGCTCGCCCTCGACGGTGACAGCCATGGTCCTGAACGGTGCGAGCGGCAGCGTCTGGGTGGCCAGTACATGTTCGACCTGGCTGGTGCCGATGCCGAACGCCAGCGCGCCGAACGCGCCATGGGTGGAGGTGTGACTGTCGCCACAGACCACCGTCGTGCCGGGCTGCGTCAGCCCCAGCTGCGGGCCCACCACGTGGACGACGCCCTGCTCGACGTCGCCGAGCGGGTGCAGCCGTACCCCGAAGTCCGCGCAGTTCTTGCGCAGCGTCTCCAGCTGGACGCGGGAGACGGGGTCGGCGATGGGCTTGTCGATGTCGAGGGTCGGGGTGTTGTGGTCCTCGGTGGCGATGGTGAGGTCCAGCCGGCGCACCGCCCGGCCGTTCTGCCGGAGGCCGTCGAACGCCTGCGGGCTGGTCACCTCGTGGAGCAGGTGCAAGTCGATGAAGAGAAGATCGGGCTCGCCTTCCGCGCGCCGGACGACATGGTCGTCCCAGACCTTCTCCGCGAGTGTCCGTCCCATCGCTTTCCCTCCGGCCGGCGGCTCTGCCGGCCCATCTCGGCTGTACGTCTCCCCGGCGGTGTCCCGCGGGCGTGTGCGCGTCCCGGCACTCCAGGGCGTCCTTGCCCGGAGCCCCCGTGGCCGGCGGTGGTCGCCGCCTGCCATCACGGGCCGCTTCTAACAGATTGGCGGCTTCCCGGGAAAATTGAACTTGCGTTTCATACTCTGAGACGCGAATATCGACGCATGGACAACTCTAGCGGCTCTAGCGGCGTCGGCGTTCTCGACAAGGCAGCTCTGGTTCTGAGCGCCCTGGAGTCCGGTCCGGCCACCCTCGCGGGGCTGGTCGCTGCGACCGGTCTCGCCCGCCCCACGGCGCACCGGCTCGCGGTGGCGCTGGAACACCACCGGATGGTGGCCAGGGACATGCAGGGCCGGTTCATCCTGGGCCCGCGGCTGGCCGAGTTGGCCGCGGCGGCCGGCGAGGACCGACTGCTGGCGACGGCCGGACCGGTGCTCACCCACCTGCGGGACGTCACCGGCGAGAGCGCACAGCTCTACCGGCGTCAGGGCGACATGCGCATCTGCGTGGCGGCGGCGGAACGGCTGTCCGGACTGCGGGACACCGTGCCCGTCGGCTCCACACTGCCGATGAAGGCCGGCTCCTCCGCGCAGATCCTGCTGGCCTGGGAGGAGCCGGAGCGGCTGCACCGAGGGCTGCAGGGCGCCCGCTTCACCGCCACCGCGCTCTCCGGCGTACGGCGCCGGGGTTGGGCCCAGTCCATCGGCGAGCGCGAGCCGGGCGTGGCCTCGGTCTCCGCGCCGGTGCGCGGCCCGTCGAACCGCGTCGTGGCCTCCGTCTCGGTCTCCGGACCGATCGAACGGCTGAGCCGCCACCCCGGCCGGATGCACGCCCAAGCGGTCATCGACGCCGCCGGCCGGCTCAGCGAGGCCCTGCGCCGTACCGGCTGACGGGGCTGACGGCGCTGACCGGCACCGGCGGCGACTCCCCCGCCGTCCTGGCCCCACCGATCCTGCCGACCCGGCCGACCATCCGCCGCCGCGCCCCGGGCCGGCCCGGACATCCGTACGACGCGGGGCAGTTGACGCCGTACGCCCGTCGGCAGCGCCGGACGGCCGTCCATCATCCGGACTGCCCGGTCCGCAAGGCCCGGCCAGCGGCCGCCGAGACAACGAAAAGGCCCCC
>DOWQ01000592.1 GCA_003519485.1 Streptomyces sp.
CCCGGACGGCGCGGCCCGGGTCCCGGACACTGCGGCCCCGGTCCCGGTACCCGGCGACGCGGCCCCGGATCCGGGCCAGGGCGACGGCCCGGCCCGTCGCGACGACCACCTGGCGCCCGCGTCCTGTGCGCAGCAAGGGCTCTGGTTCCTCGACCAGTTCGACCCGGGGCAGGCGCAGTACGCACTCCCGCTGGCGTTCCGGCTGCGCGGCGAGCTCGTGCTGCCGGCCCTGCGGCAGGCCCTGGACGGCCTCGTGGCCCGACAGGCCTCGCTGCGAACGACCGTCCTGGACGACGACGGCGAGCCCCGGCAGCAGGTCGCACCGGCCCGACCCGTGCCCCTGGTCGTCGAGGACGTCTCCACGCTCCCGGAAGAGGCGCGAGAGGCAGAGCTGCGACGGCGACTGGACGACGAGGACCGACGCGTCTTCGACCTGGCCGAGGGCCCGCTGTTCGTGGCTGCCCTGCTCAAGACGGCCGACCAGGAGCACGTCCTGCTGCTGAATGCCCATCACATCAACTTCGGCGGCTGGTCGTTGGGGGTCCTGGTCCAGGAACTCAGCAAGATGTACGGCGACGCCGCGCGGGGCAACGCGCCATGTCCGGTGCCACCGGCCATGGAGTACACGGGCTACGCGGAGTGGGAACACGACTGGCTGCGCGGCGACGACTGCCAGGCGCAGTACGACTACTGGTGCCGCAGGCTCGAAGGGCTGACCGCCCTGGAACTGCCCACCGACCGGCCGCGCCCGTCGTCGGTCTCGACCGACGGCGACGCGGTGCGGTTCCAGCTGTCCGCAAAACTGCGCGCCGACATCGTGCGGATGAGCGCCGAGGAGCGGGTCACGCCCTTCATGCTGCTCCTCGCCGTCTTCCAGATCGTGCTCGCCAGGACGAGCGGACAGCGGGACATCGCGGTGGGCAGTCCCATGGCCAACCGGCCGCTGCCCGAAACCCAGCAGCTCGTGGGCTACTTCGTGAACAGCGTGGTGCTGCGCATCGACCTGAGCGGCGACGTGGACTTCTCCGAGGTGCTCCGCCGGGTACGCGAGGTGGCGCTCGGGGCGTACGAGAACCAGAACTACCCGTTCTCCCGGCTCGTCGCCCAGCTCGAACCCGCACGCGACTCTGCGCGCTCCCCGCTCTTCCAGGTCATGTTTGTCATGCAGGAGGAGTCCTGGGAACAGGCCGACTGGCACGGCCTTTCCGTCGAATTGATGGGATCACCCGCGACGACGAGCATGTTCGACGTGACGCTCTCCGTCTCGATGTCGGCGCACGGAATATCCGGTGACATCCGCTACCGGACCGACCTGTTCGACAAGAGCCGCATGGAGCGACTGGCCGCGGACTTCGAGCACGTGGTTGAAAGGGTGACGCGCCACGCGGGCGCGGACCTGACAGAACTGCTCGCCTGACCACACCTGATATCTGAGCCGGACGTCTCACGAAAGCCGAGAACCCTCATGAACGACCACCCGACATCTGAAGCGGCGCCCGCTGCCGAGGAAGCTTCCACGTCTCCGCGAAGCCTTCCGAATTCGCCCCGGGCACAGCTGCTGTGCGAGCTGTTCGCCGCCGTACTCAAGGTTCCCAGCGTCGGGATGGATGACGACTTCTTCAAGCGGGGCGGTCATTCGCTGCTGGCGACGAGGCTGGTGAGCCGGATCCGGTCCATGATGAAACTGCGGCTGACCGTCCGCGACCTGTTCGAGGCCCCGTCCGTACGGAAACTTGTGCAACTCCTCTCGAACGATGCCAATGCCGCTGACGACTCCGGTCTGCTGGACCCGGTGGTCCCCATCAACCCGGGGAGCAACGACCGGCCGTTGTTCTGTGTCCACCCGATCACCGGCCTCAGCTGGAGCTATGCGGCGCTGCTCCCGCAGCTCGGCTTCACGCACCCCGTCTACGGGCTCCAGTCGAGCGGCATCACCGCACCCGCGGAACTTGCCTCGTCCATGGTGGAATTGGTCGCTGGCTACGTCACGCGCATCCGTGAGACTCAGCCCCACGGCCCCTACCGGCTGATCGGCTGGTCCCTGGGCGGCGTCCTCGCCCAGGCCATCGCCGTCGCGCTGCGGGAACAGGACGAGGAAGTCTCCCTCCTCGCGCTGATCGACGCGTACCCCTTCCCGGATCAGCGGATCTACGTCGACGCGCCGGAGAGCGACGAGGACCACGATCAGTTCATCCTGGAGTCCTTGCTGGTCAGCTTCGGCGGGTTCGTCCAGGACGACCCGAACGTCACTCTCAAGCCCTCCGACGTCATCGAACGCATGGTGGAAGCACTGGAGTTGAAGGAGAGCGACGGCGCCGCGCTGGTCGATGCGGCCCTGCACAGTTCCCGCCTCGCCGATACTCATGTACCGGACAGGTTCGCCGGACGCGTCGTGTTCTTCGCCGCAGCAGAGGGAAACCCTGAAGGGCTTTCCGTGGCGGTCTGGGAGAAATACGTGGACGGGCCTGTCGAGGAGCACCGGATACCTGCCGACCACCACAGCATGCTGAGCACCCCGGCCGCCGCGGAGATCGGCCGGATACTGGCCGCGGAACTCGCAGCAGAGTAGTCCCGACCCGGCGGCGACCAAGGAGAGAAGAGAATGGTGCACGGAGGAGTACGAATGGATCAGCTGCGGTTCCTGGACCACGCGCAGCACGACGGATCGGCCCATGGAATTCCCCTGGCCATCCGGATAAGCGGCGCACTCGACGTGAATGTCCTGGAGGCCGCCCTGCGCGAGCTGATGCTCCGTCATGCAGTGGACAGCCAGGCTGAACCCGTACTGCCGGTGCACGACCTCGCCGCGCCGCCCGGGGACGCGCGGGAGGCCGAGCTCCGGCGCCACATCGAGGCGATGTCGCAGGAAACCACCGCGGAACAGACCCAGTTGCTCCGGGCGGCGTTGCTGCGCGGCGCCGAGGAGGACCACGTCCTGGTGCTCGCGGTCCACGGCGCCGTCGCCGAACGCGGCTCGCGCGACGCGCTGCTCGACGAGCTCCGGACGCATTACGAGGCGGAGGTCAGCGAGGCCGGCGCTCTGCGTTCCGCGCTGGAGGAGGCGCTCACCGCCATCTGGTGCGAGGTGCTCGGGGTGGACGAGGTCGCCCTGGACGACAACTTCTTCCTGCTGGGCGGCCACTCCTTGCTGGCCACCCGGATAGTGCTCACGATCGAAGAGCTGCTCGGGCCCAAGGTCTCGGTGCGGACCCTGTTCGAGAACGCGACCGTCGGCACGCTGGCGCAACGGGTGGGGGAGGCCATGACGGAGGCCGACCGGGTCCGTCTGATGTCGATCTTCGACGAGACGGACACGGACACCGAGGACAAGCGAGAGCTGACGGCCCAGGTCTGAGCCTAGACCGGCACGTCGTACCTCCCGGAATGCACCGGGCGGACGACGTGCCGGCGTGCGCTCAAAGCCGCCAGTGCGGCCCGTCCTCGGGGGTGCGTAGCACCGTCACCTCCGGTTTGCCCGACGGGAGGGCGTGCAGCAGGCAGGGGAACGACCGGTCCACTCCGGTGCTCTCCCGGATGTCCGTCAACTGCTCGTACACCGCGTCCGCGTACTGCGCCGCACCGTACAGAACAATGCTCTCGGACAGGGTGTGCGCGTCCACGGAGCCGCGCTCAAGTTTCGTGCTCCCGGTCGGAGTGACGGTCGCCGCCCACTCGCGCTCCCGGGCCAGTCGCTGGAGCCAGGCCACCTGCCGACCCCGTGCCGCGCTGCCGACCATCCAGGCCCTGGCTAAGAGCTGCCCCTCCGGGGTGAGGCGTACGCGGCGCAGCGCCGCTTCCAGGATCCGGTTCCCGTCCGGCCCGCCGTCGGCACGCCAGGGCAGATGCAGACCGAACGAGGGCATCATCGGGGCGTTGACCGACACGGTGTCGAAGGGCTGCCCGAGGTCGACCTCAAGCGCGTCGCCCCAGATCACCTCCGGCTTCTCTTCCTGTCCCGACAGCAGCAGATTGAGCTCGACCACGGGCGCTAGTGTAGTGACTCTTAAAT
>DOWQ01000591.1 GCA_003519485.1 Streptomyces sp.
ACTAGCGGGGCGAAAAGCAGGGCCACGGCGAGCGCGGTCACCAGCGAGAACGCCCTGGTGGCGGTGAACGAGACGGCAACCCAATCGTTGCGAGGGCTCCTTGCCTTCGGCGTGGTGTTCTTCGGGTCTCTGGGAGCCTGGGTCCCACTGTGGTTCATGGTGATGGGCGACGAGTGGTTTTGGCTCCCACTGATCAATGCGGTGGTGATGAACGTGGGAGTGGCGCTCGCCGTGCGGGGCTGGATCAAGAAGGACACGCGGCAGATCTTGGCCGGCGGCGGGGTGCTGTTCCTGTCCTTGACCATGATTCACGCCATTGATTCCTTCTGACGGCAGAACTCATCGCCCCCGGCAATGCGGAACAGCGTCTGTGACACCAGAAGCTGCAGGGGCGGGAGTGGCGTTGCTGAATCCTTCGTCGAAGTCTGCTGGAGTTGTCCGAATAGGCGCTGCCGGGTGCTGTTCCACCGAGCCGGAAAGCGCCCTGCACGATGGCCGTTCGACGCCCCGGCCGAGGTATATCGACCGCATTTGCCCCGTTCCGTGTCAGGCGTGACACCTCCGAATTCGGTCGTGCTGCGCGGAGCGTAGAACGACCGGAAATATCGCCTGACAGGCTCTGCGACCGGTATTGCTGTCAGCGGCACCTGCTCCAATTCCTGTGGCGCGGTCGACGAGGCCGGCCGCAGGAGACTGAGGGGGACGCGGTGCCCTGGATCAATCCGTATGTGAAGAGGGACGGTACGCAAGTACGAGGACATGGCCGTTGGGCTCCAGGAGCGCGCCATGAACTGGCGGTCCTGCTGATCGTTGGCGTTGTGGTCTGCGGTGCGGGAAGTGGGCACATCACAATCGACACGGGGGACGGACGCACGGGGCCGGGTCCACGTGTGGCGGCGCCGGTTGTTCCGGGAGGTCAGCGGTGAGCGGCCGGCCGCCCGCACGGCGGCGGAGGCGTACATCGAGGAAGGCGAAAGGGCCCGATGCGCTGACGCTCGGCATCGCAGCGGCCGCGGGGCTGGGGCTCGTCATCGCCGTAGTGCAGTGGCTGCTGACGCACTGGTGGCTGCTCGTCGTGCTCGCGGTCGTCGCAGCCTGTGCCGGAGGCTTCTGGCTGAAGCAGCGGTCCGACCGCTCGCGCTGGGAACGGGTTCGAGCTCAGGGCCTGCGATATCAACTGTCCCAACTCGACAGACTCCACCACACGGACTTCGAGTACGCGATACGGGACCTCTTGCGGCGCGACGGCTGTACGGAGGCCGTGCAGGTGGGGGGTGCCGGTGACAATGGCGCCGACGTGAAAGCCGTCGATCCGGTCGGGCGCCGTTGGGTGATCCAGTGCAAGCACCGCAGGAACGGGGCCGCAGGTTCGCCCGTCGGCACCCCGGACCTGCACGTCCTCAACGGCACGGGGCGGCAACTGCACGGTGGCGACGTGGTGGTCCTGGTGACGAACGGACGCTTCACCTCGAAATGCGCGCCGCTGGCAAGGTCCCAGCGGCTGCACCTGGTGGACCGCGGAACGCTGGGGGAGTGGGCGGCAGGCTCCCGGCCGCTCTGGGAACTCCTGCAGAAGCTCCCACCGCCCCGGAAGCCGTCTCCGCTGCTATGAGGATGCCGAGGACTGTCCCAGGCGTTGAGCAACCCGGATGGCACGAAGCCCGGCCACCTCAGCAGCCGGGCGCCGCCAGCGGTGACTGTCCGGGAGCAAGCCCGGCAAGGACAGCAAGATATGGAGGGCTGCCCTCGGGAAGCGGTCGCGTGATCCCCGCAAGGAACACACCGCGACCACCGGCAAACAGCCGCCCAGGTTTTGTCCGGCTGCACACACGCGAAAACCCCGCACTCAGCGTTTCGGCTGGTGGCGGGGTCTTCAGGCACCTTATGCGAGGTGCCCCCGGCAGGATTCGAACCTGCGCACACGGCTCCGGAGGCCGTTGCTCTATCCCCTGAGCTACGGGGGCGTGTCGACCGCGTTCGGCGGCGACGGGTAGAACACTACCAGCTCCACCGGGGTGTCCATGAACACCATTTCGCGGGCCCCCGCAGGGCCGGCGGAGGGGATGGTTCCGGTGGCTTCGGGCCGGGTCAGGCGGGTTGTGCGGCCGTCCCCTAGCGCATCCGTCGGCATCGGCGCATGCAGTCATTGAAAGGTCCCCCGGAGGTGGTGGAAGTAGGGAAAAGCGGGACGCGACCGGAGCGCTCGACCTACTCTCGAGTTGTGCCTGGCTCGTCCGCACGGGTCCTTGTCGTCGATGACAACAAGGTGATCCGGCAGCTGATCAGGGTCAACCTCGAGCTTGAAGGGTTCGAGGTCGTGACCGCGGCCGATGGTGCCGAATGTCTGGACGTCGTACACAGCGTGCGTCCCGATGTCGTCACCCTGGATGTAGTGATGCCCCGCCTCGACGGATTACGTACGGCCGCCCGGCTGCACGAGGATCCGCAGACCCGGGATGTGCCCGTCGCGATCGTCAGCGCCTGCTCCCGGCGGGAGGTCGACGACGGGCACGCGGCGGGGGTCGATGCGTTTCTCGCCAAGCCCTTCGAACCCGGGGAGCTGGTCCGGGTCGTACGGCAGCTGGCGCGCGTCGGAAAGCGGCCCCGCCGGGAGCCGCCCGCCGGGGACCCACCCGGCGGGGGCAGTGCCCCCTTCGCGCACCCCGCCGGGTGACGCACGTGCGGGTGACATGAGCGACGTCGGCGACTCCGGGCGTTTCCGGCAGAATCCGATGAAACCGGCGTGAGGTCCGACACAGGCCGGGCCGGGCGGGCGTGGTCCCGCCCCGGCCCTGCCTGTGCCGTGCGGTTCGCCGCGCGTCCGGTCCGCGGAATCCGTTCGCGGATATGCCCCCCGCCTCCCATACGCTTGACCCGTGACCCCCGCCCAGCTCTCCAGCGTCGTGCTGCGCACAGTGCGCCGTGCCGTCGAGGACGGTGAGCTGCGCGTACCCGTCCCCGGGCAGGTGGTCGTCAAGCGCTCACCGCGCGCCGGCTGTGGCGACTACGCCACCGGGGTCGCACTTCAGCTCGCTCCGCCCGCCGGGCTGCCCGCCCGCAGCGTGGCCGAGATCCTGCGCCCCCGGCTCGCCGCCGCGCCCGGTATCGAGCTCGTGGAGATCGCAGGCCACGGTTTCCTCAACATCACCCTCGCTGACGGCTCCGGCGCAGCCCTCGTACGCGACGTGCGCGGCCAGGGCGGGACGTACGGGCACGGTGACGCCCTCGCCGGCCGCGCCATCCGCCTCACCTTCCCGCACGAGACCCGCGCCGCCGTCGTTGCCGACTCCCTCCGCCGCATCCTCGGCGCCCAGGGCGCGGACGTCCGCCTCAGCTGCGATCGCGAACCCGACTCGGAGCGGGCGGCGGCCTGGGCCGCCCTCCGGATCACGGACGGCGCCCACGGCCCGCGGCTCCCCTCGGGTTCCGAGGCCGGTCCTGTATCCGGCTCCGCCGCTCCCGAGTCCGGTGCTCCCCGCGGTTCCGGCCCCGTTGCCGGCCACCTCGGGGCCGGTCCTCGCCTTGATTCGGGCCCGGATTCGGGCCCGGTCACCGTGCCCGCGGCCGGCTCTCTCCCTCATGGCACCGGCCTTCCCGAGCAGACCTCCGAGCGGCTCGAGCACGGCTTCGAGGCCGATTCCGTGCCCAAGTCGCTCCCCGCGACCGCGGCCGCCCGGATCTCCGACTGCGAGGTCGTCCCCCTGCCTGTGCCCGTCCCCGTCGCGGCCTCCGCCGCCGAGCTGCTCCGCGCGCTCGGCCCGGACGCCGCCCGCTGGGCCCTCCTCCGGCCCGCCGCGCACGACCACCCCCGCCTCACGGACGACCTCCTCGTGCAGCGGGAAACCAACCCGCTGTTCCGCGTGCAGTACGCCCACGCCCGCGCCTGTGCGCTGGTACGGAACGCCGCCGAGCTCGGGGCCGCCCCCGGCTCCGGCGACCGGTCCCCGGAGAGCGGCGTCGTCCCCGAGGCACCCGGTTCGGAGCTCTCCCCCCCGGAGCTCTCCGAACCGCAACTGCCCGTCCCCGACGCCCCCAGCCCCGAAGCCCCCGCCCCCGTCCGTGACCTCCTCGCCCTCCTCCGCGAGCATCCCGCCGTGCTCGCCGCCGCCGCCCGCCACCGCGCACCCGACCGCGTCGCGCGCCACCTCGAGCAGCTCGCCGCCGCCTTCTTCCGCTTCCACGACAGCTGTCCCGTGCTGCCGCGTGGCGACGAGAAACCCGAGGCCGTTCACCGGGATCGCGCCGCCCTCGCCGAGGCGGCCGGGACGGTGCTCGCGAACGGCCTGCACCTGCTCGGCATCCACGCCCCCCGCCACCTCTGAGTCGAAGAGCCACCCGAGGAGCTCCAGAGAGTCATGAGCCGTTCCGCACACCCCGCAGGACCCCGCCACGCCGATGTCCTGCCCGAAGGCCACTACACCGCACCGCCGGCCGACCTCAACGAGCTCGACCCGCGTGTCTGGTCCCGTACGGTCGCCCGCGACGCCGACGGCGCCGCCACTGTCGCCGGTATCCCCGTGACCCGGCTCGCCGAGGAGTACGGCACCCCCGCCTACTTCCTCGACCAGGACGACTTCCGCGCCCGCTGCCGCGCCTGGCACGAGGCCTTCGGCGGCGGCGCCGACGTCTTCTACGCCGGCAAGGCATTCCTCTCCCGCGCGATCGTCCGCTGGCTGCACGAGGAGGGCCTCAACCTCGACGTCTGCTCCGGCGGCGAGCTGGCCACCGCCCTCGATGCCGGGATGCCCGCCGAGCGCATCGCCCTGCACGGCAACAACAAGAGCGACGCCGAGATCGAGCGGGCCGTCGGCGAAGGCGTCGGCCGTATCGTGCTCGACTCCTTCCAGGAGATCGTCCGGGTCGCGCACGTCGCGGAGAGGCTCGGCAAGCGGCAGCGCGTGCAGATCCGGGTCACGGTCGGCGTCGAGGCCCACACCCACGAGTTCATCGCCACCGCCCACGAGGACCAGAAGTTCGGCATCGCGCTGGCCGGCGGCCAGGCGGCCGAGGCCGTGCGGCGGGTGCTCAAGCTCAACAGCCTGGAGCTCGCCGGCATCCACTCGCACATCGGCTCGCAGATCTTCGACATGGCCGGTTTCGAGGTCTCCGCGCGCCGCGTCGTCCAGCTGCTCGCCGAGGTCCGGGACGAGCACGGCGTCGAGCTGCCCGAGATCGACCTCGGCGGCGGCCTCGGCATCGCCTACACCTCCGAGGACGACCCCCGCGAGCCGCACGAGATCGCCGCCGCGCTCGGCGCCATCGTGACCCGCGAGTGCGGGTCGGCCGGCCTGTCCGTGCCGCGGATCTCCGTCGAGCCGGGCCGCGCCATCGTCGGCCCGACCGCGTTCACCCTGTACGAGGTGGGTACGGTCAAGGAGCTGGACGGCCTGCGGACGTACGTCAGCGTCGACGGCGGGATGTCCGACAACATCCGTACCGCTCTCTACGACGCCGAGTACACCGTGGCACTGGTCTCGCGTACCTCCACCGCCCCACCGATGCTCTCGCGCGTCGTCGGCAAGCACTGCGAGTCCGGCGACATCGTCGTACGGGACGCCTTCCTGCCCGCCGATCTCGCGCCCGGCGATCTGATCGCCGTGCCCGCCACCGGCGCGTACTGCCGCTCCATGGCGAGCAACTACAACCACGCGCTGCGTCCGCCCGTCGTCGCGGTCAAGGACGGGGAGGCGCGCGTCATCGTCCGGCGCGAGACGGAGGAGGACCTGCTCCGGCTGGACGTCGGATGAGGAAACCGGCCGGCGGGACACCGCACGGCAGCAGACCGGACGGCAGCAGACCGGACGGCAGCAGACCGGACGGCAGAAAACCGCACGGCGGGACACCGGCCTTCACAACGCCGGATGAGGAGCATCGGATGCGGAATCCCGGACCCGGGGCACGGAGCCCCCGGCAGTCCCGGCCCGGGCGCGCCGTATCCAGGACCGGAGCAGCAGCCGCAGCCGGAGCAGCCGCCCCGGCGGCAACAGCGGCAGCCGGGAGCAGCCGAGGCACCGCCTCCGAGCCCGGGAGGACCCCGTCCCGGGCCCGTGGCGCTGAGTCTCGGAATCCGGACACCGTGCGGGATTCCCCGTCCGGTGCGTGAGACTGGTCCACAACCAAGACAATCGGGGCCCGGGAACGGTTCCGGGAAAATGTCGCTGAGAGACGAGGTCGGATGATGCGTACGCGTCCGCTGAAAGTGGCGCTGCTGGGCTGTGGAGTGGTCGGCTCAGAGGTGGCGCGCATCATGACGACGCACGCGGAGGACCTCGCGGCGCGCATCGGCGCCCCGGTCGAGCTGGCCGGCGTCGCCGTGCGCCGCCCCGGCCGGGTCCGCGAGGGCGTGCCGGACGAGCTGGTCACCACCGACGCCACCGCGCTCGTCAAACGCGGCGACATCGACGTCGTGGTCGAGGTCATCGGCGGCATCGAGCCCGCCCGTACCCTGATCACCACGGCCTTCGAGCACGGCGCCAGCGTCGTCTCCGCCAACAAGGCGCTGCTCGCCCAGGACGGCGCCGCGCTGCACGCCGCCGCCGAGCAGCAGGGAGCCGACCTCTACTACGAGGCCGCCGTCGCCGGCGCCATCCCGCTCGTACGGCCGCTCCGCGAATCCCTGGCGGGCGACAAGGTCAACCGCGTCCTGGGCATCGTCAACGGCACCACCAACTTCATCCTCGACCGGATGGACACCAGCGGCGCCGGCTACTCCGAGGCGCTCGACGAGGCCACCGCCCTCGGCTACGCGGAGGCCGACCCGACCGCGGACGTGGAGGGCTTCGACGCCGCCGCGAAGGCCGCGATCCTCGCCGGCATCGCCTTCCACACCCGGGTGCGCCTCGACGACGTGCACCGCGAGGGCCTCACCGAGGTCACCGCCGCGGACATCGCCTCCGCCAAGCGGATGGGCTGCACGGTCAAGCTGCTCGCGATCTGCGAGCGCGCCGCCGACGGCCAGTCGGTCACGGCGCGCGTCCACCCGGCCATGATCCCGCTGAGCCACCCGCTCGCCTCCGTCCGCGAGGCGTACAACGCGGTCTTCGTCGAAGCCGACGCGGCCGGCCGGCTGATGTTCTACGGACCGGGCGCCGGCGGCCCGCCGACCGCCTCCGCGGTACTCGGGGACCTCGTCGCGGCCTGCCGCAACAAGCTGAACGGCGCCACCGGACCGGGCGAGTCCGCCTACACCCGGCTGCCCGTGAGCCCGATGGGCGAGGTCGTCACGCGCTACCACATAAGCCTCGACGTCGCCGACAAGCCGGGCGTTCTCGCCCAGGTGGCCACGGTCTTCGCCGAACACCGGGTGTCCATCGACACGGTCCGCCAGTCGGGCAAGGACGGCGAGGCATCCCTCGTCGTCGTCACCCACCGCGCACGCGACGCCGCCCTCTCGGCGACCGTCGAGGCGCTGCGGCGGCTGGACACCGTGCGGGGCGTCGCCAGCATCATGCGGGTCGAAGGGGAGTAAGGAAAAGCCATGTCCGCTGCATCCACCACCGGCAGTCGTCAGGGAGGCGCCACCCACCAGTGGCGCGGAGTCATCGAGGAGTACCGCGACCGGCTGGGCGTCGGCGCGAACGCCCCGGTCGTCACCCTCCGTGAGGGCGGCACGCCGCTCGTACCCGCCCAGCTGCTCTCCGAGCGCACCGGCTGCGAGGTCCACCTCAAGGTCGAGGGCGCCAACCCGACCGGGTCCTTCAAGGACCGCGGGATGACGATGGCCATCACCCGGGCGAAGGAGGCGGGCGCGCAGGCCGTCATCTGCGCCTCCACGGGCAACACCTCCGCCTCCGCCGCCGCCTACGCCGTACGGGCCGGGATGGTCTGCGCGGTGCTCGTCCCGCAGGGCAAGATCGCGCTCGGCAAGATGGGCCAGGCCTTGGTGCACGGGGCGAAGATCCTCCAGGTCGACGGCAATTTCGACGACTGCCTGACGCTGGCCCGCAGCCTCTCCGAGAAGTACCCGGTCTCGCTGGTCAACTCGGTCAACCCGGCCCGTATCGAGGGCCAGAAGACCGCCGCCTTCGAGGTCGTCGACGCACTCGGCGACGCGCCGGACGTGCACGTCCTCCCGGTCGGCAACGCCGGCAACATCACCGCGTACTGGCGCGGCTACCGTGAGTACGCCGCGGACGGCGTCTCCTCCCGGCGGCCGCGGATGTGGGGCTTCCAGGCATCCGGCTCCGCGCCGATCGTGCGCGGCGAGCCGGTCAAGGACCCGCACACCATCGCCACCGCGATCCGGATCGGCAACCCCGCCTCCTGGTCGCAGGCCGAGGAGGCGCGCGACGATTCGGGCGGCTTCATCGACGAGGTGACGGACCGTCAGATCCTGGCGGCCTACCGGCTGCTGGCCGCTCAGGAGGGCGTGTTCGTCGAGCCCGCCTCCGCCGCGAGCGTCGCCGGTCTGCTGAAGGCCGCCGAGCTGGGCAAGGTCGACCCGGGGCAGCGGATCGTCTGCACCGTCACCGGCAACGGGCTGAAGGACCCGGACTGGGCCGTGGCCGGCGCGCCGCAGCCCGTGACCGTACCGGTGGACGCCGACGCGGCCGCCGAGCGGCTGGGCCTGGCGTAGCAGTCGATCCGCGCGGCTCCGGCGGGCCCTGCGGGAGCCGTTCCGCCGGCTCCCGCAGG
>DOWQ01000035.1 GCA_003519485.1 Streptomyces sp.
ACTGCGGCCGGCCGTGGCGCCCGCCGGCTCCGCGACCGCCCGGCAGCGGTCGGCGGCCGCCGAACCGGCCGTCAAACCCGGCCTGTGGCTGGCCGCCTTCCAGAAAGGCGTCAACGGAGAGCCACCCGTGAACGGACGCACCCACCCGAACACTGACGAGTCGTTGGACAGGGATGAGTAGGCACGTGACACCGCAGCGGCTCAAGATGGACTGGATGCTCAAGGACCTGGCCTCCAGCGTTCCGCAGACCCGCCACATCGTGGTGCTCTCCTCGGACGGCCTGTGCATGGCGCAGTCCGGCGCGGACGGCGACACGGCCGACCGCCTCGCCGCCGCCTGCGCCGGGCTGCAGAGCCTGTCGGGGGCGATCGCCGCCGAGTTCCCGCACGGCACCGGACAGATGCGGCTCGTCGTCATCGAGGTCAGCGGCGGGTTCTTCTATCTGATGGCGGCCGGCACCGGCGCGTACCTGGCGGTGCTCGCCGACGACGGGTGGACGCCGGCCTGATGGGCCAGCGGATGCGCGACCTGGTCGCCCGGATCGGAGAGCATCTCAGCAGCCCGCCCCGCGTCGACGAACAGTCGGCCACATGAGCGGCCCCGGCGAGAACTGGGAGGAGGGCGCCCCCGAACGGCTGTACGTCATCACCGGCGGCCGCAGCCGGCCGGCCGGGAAGGAGGTCCCGCTCGACCTCGTGACCCTGATCGTCTCCCGGGACGTACCGCAGCCGGGCATGGCGCCCGAACACGCGGCCATGCTGCGGATGTGCCACTACCCGCTCTCCGTGGCCGAGATCTCCGCCTATCTGGTGCTCCCCGTCAGCACGGTCACCGTACTGCTCACGGACCTGCTGGCGGACGGCCGGATGGAGGCGCGCGCCCCGAGCCCGACCGCCGCGTTGCCCGACGCGGAACTCCTCAAGGCGGTGATGCATGGACTACAGAATCTCTGAAGAGATCGGGCCCCGCAGCGAGGACACGCTCCCCGCCACGGCCACCTCGGCCGTCAAGGTCGTCATCGTCGGCGGCTTCGGTGTCGGCAAGACCACCCTGGTCGGCTCGGTCAGCGAAATCCGGCCGCTGACCACCGAGGAGACGATGACCCAGGCCGGGGTCGGTGTCGACGACGTCATGGGCGTCGAACGGAAGACCGAGACGACCGTCGCCATGGACTTCGGCCGGATCAGCATCAACGAGCAACTGGTGCTGTACCTCTTCGGCACGCCCGGCCAGGAGCGCTTCTGGTTCCTGTGGAACGGCCTGTTCGAAGGCGCCCTCGGCGCGCTGGTCCTCATCGACACCCGCCGGCTGGAGGTCAGCTTCGACGTGGTCGGCCGCTTGGAGGACCGCGGGGTGCCGTTCGTCGTCGTGGTCAACACCTTCCCCGAGGCCCCCGTCCATTCCATGGAGGAGCTGCGGACGGCCCTGGACCTGCCCGATTCCGTGCCCATGGTCGCCTGCGACGCCCGTGACCGCGGCTCCTGCCGGGACGCCCTGCTGATGCTCATGCACTATCTGCACACCCTCACCACCGCTACCCCGGAGCCACAGTGACCGTCCCTCCCTCCGAACACGCGGGCGCCGACGGCGTCCTCGCCCCGCCCCCGGCTGTCCGGCCCACGTCCACGCCCGCGCGGGCGACGGCCCGGCCCGGCTCCACGGTCCCGAGGTCGAGTCCGACCCGATGGGCCTGTACGAGCGGCTGCGCGCCCGGCACGGCGCCGTCGCCCCCGTCCTGCTGCACGGAGACCTCCCGGCCTGGCTCGTCCTCGGCTACCGCGAGAACCTCGACGTGGCCCGGACCCCGTCCCGCTTCTCCCGCGACTCCCGCCACTGGCGCGACATGCGGGAGGGCCGGGTCGCCCCCGACCACCCGCTGGCGCCGGTGGTGGCGTGGCAGCCGATGTGCACCCTCGTCGACGGCGCCGAGCACGAGCGGCTGCGCGGAGCCGTCACCGACAGCATCAACCGCTTCGACCGGCGGGGCATCCGGCGCCATGTCAACCGCTCCGCCGCCCTGCTCGTCGACCGCTTCTGCGCCGACGGCCGGGCCGACCTGGTGCACCAGTTCGCCGAGCATCTCCCGATGCTCGTCATGACGCAGCTCCTGGGCATGCCCGACTCCTACGGCCCGAAGCTCGTGGAGGCCGCCCGGGACCTGCTCAACGGCACCGAAACGGCGGTGGCCAGCAACGAGTACGTGCTGCAGGTGCTGCGGCAGTTGGTGCTCCGCAAGCAGCGGGAGGCGGGCCCCGACTTCGCCTCGTGGCTGATCGAACACCCTGCCGAGCTGACGGACGACGAGGTGGTGCAGCACCTGCGCGTCGTCCTCATCGCCGCCTACGAGACCACGGCCAATCTGATCGTCAACACCATCCGGATGGTGCTCACCGACCGCCGCTTTCGGGCCGACCTCGCCGGCGGGCACATGACGCTGCCCGACGCCATGGAGCAGGTGCTGTGGGACGAGCCGCCGATGATGACGGCGGTGGGCCGCTGGGCCACCGGCGACACGGAGCTCGCCGGGCAGTCCATCAAGGCCGGTGACCTGCTCATCCTCGGGCTGGCCGCGGGGAACATGGACCGGGCGATCCGGCCCGACCCCAACGTCCCCGTGCACGGCAACCGCTCGCACCTCGCCTTCAGCGGCGGCCCGCACGAGTGCCCCGGCCAGGACATCGGCCGGGCCATCGCGGACACCGGGGTCGAGGCCCTGCTCGCCAGGCTGCCGGATCTGCGGCTGGCCGTCCCCGAGAGCGAACTCAGCTATGTCTCCGCGCTGATGACCCGGCACTTGGTGAAGCTCCCCGTGGAGTTCGCGCCGCGCCGGCCGCAGCCGGAGGAGGAGCCGGCCGCCGTGCCCGGGGCGCCG
>DOWQ01000505.1 GCA_003519485.1 Streptomyces sp.
GACGAGGGCGAGCGCGATCCACACCACGAACAGGACGTACGTCCGCGCCCCCAGCTGCACGGCCAGATAGAGGCAGGCCACGACGCTCAGCAGCGGGATGTACGGATACCCCGGCACCCGGGAACCGCGCGCGAGATCCGGCTTCGTCCGGCGCAGGATGAGCACACCGATGGAAACCACGGTGAAGGCCACCAGGGTGCCCATGCTGGTGAGGTCGGCCAGGGTGCTCAGCGGCAGCAGCCCGGCGAGGACGGCCGCCAGCGAGGAGACGATCAGCGTGTTCCGTACGGGAGTTCCCGTGCCCGGGTGCACCCGGTGCAGCACGGGTGGCAGCATCCCGTCCCGGCTCATGGAGAATCTGCGGAAAATGATCCGTACGTTCGGCTTGTCGCGGCCCTGGCCCGGGCCGCCATCGACTTTCTCAGCGGCCCGCAGTGCACGCAGTTGCGATCCTGCACCGCGCCCCGCTGCGTGCGCTACTTCGTCAAGAGCCACGGGCGGCAGGAGTGGTGCAAGCCGTCATGCGGAAACCGCGCCCGGGCAGCTCGCCACTACAGGCGTCAGCGCACGGCAGTTGACGGCGGTTCTGCCCCGTCCTGATCGCTCAGGGAAAACCCCAGGGCCGTGCCGACGCGGCCGTGCCATGGACCCTCCCGCCGTGGGGGACAAGGCGTTCTCCACGGCCGTCGACCGCATACGCGCCGAGTTCGTCGCTGTCCTGTCCGTCGGCCACTCAGGCAACGACATCTCACGGCCCGACCCTCATTCACTGACCTGGCGACACCATGACCGGGGAACAACGCTCCGCGGTACGGACACATTCAGACAGCCGGTCCAGCTGTCATCCTCCGCGTACTTCTCCAGCAGCTTTATCGCGTCCATCACCGGCCGGTAGGCGGTGTTGTTGCACCTGAAGCCCAACGTCCTCAGCAAGCGGCGGCAGGTCCCAAGCATCCCCGAATCTACCGGCGGGTTACTTGCTCCCTGGTGTCCGAGCTAGGACGACAGGGCCGACACATGCGTCATGGCGTTCGAGCGCGGGAGTTGCGGCCGCGTGTCCCGTTCCCACTCCGTGGGACCGGTTCCCGCGGCGGTGGTCGGCCGCGGGTCCGGATGCGCGTACGGGGCCTTACCGGCGCACCGGTGCGCCGGCGCCGAGAGCGCGGGCGATGGCTTCCTCCAGGGCCGCGCCCGGATCGGCGACCGTGAGGTGGTGGCCGTCGGTGACGACCGAGCGGCCACCGACGAGCACCGTGGACACATCGGCCGCGGTGGCGGCGAACACGGCGTGCGCGAGGACGTCCCCGCTGCGCGCGCCCGCCGTCCGCGGCGAGTCCAGCCGGACGGTCGTCAGGTCGGCCGGCCGGCCCACCGCGATGTGCCCGGCGTCCCAACCCAACGCCGCCGAGCCGTCGGCGGTGGCCGCGCGGAGCAGTTCTTCGGCGCGCAGGTGGCCCCTGCTGCCGCTGACCAGCCGCTCGTCCAGTTCGATCGCCCGTACCTCCTCCCACAGGTCGATCGCCATGTGCGCGTCGCTCCCGACGCACAGTGGCGACCCCGCCGCGGCCAGCCGCACCGCGGGCCCGACGCCGTCGGCGAGGTCCCGCTCGGTGGTGCAGCACATGCTGATCCGCGTCCGGGACCGGCCGAGCAGACCGATGTCCTCGTCGTCGAGGTGCGTCGCGTGGACGGCGGTGAGCGACGGCGACAGGACGCCTTCCGCGGCCAGCAGCGCCGTCGGGCTCAGCCCGTGGGCGCCGGCGCAGGCCCGGTTCTCCGCGGGCTGTTCGGAGAGGTGGACGTGCAGCGGCGCCCCGCGCTCCCGCGCCCACGCGGCGACCACCGGCAACTGCCCGGCCGGTACGGCCCGTACGGAGTGGATCGCGGCGCCGATCCGGGCGTGCTCCCGGGGCTTGAGCTCCGAGACCCGCTCGGCCCAGGCGTCGGCCGTGCCGTCGCTGAAGCGGAGCTGGTGACGGTCCGGGGGCGCGCCGCCCGCCGCGGGCCCGCCGCGCCCGGTGGTGCCCCGGACGCCGAAGCCGGAGGCGAGATAGGCGGTGTCGAGGAGGGTGACGCGGATGCCGGCGGCGGCGGCCGCTGCGATCAGCGCCGCCCCCATGGCGTTGGGATCGGCGTAGCGCTCGCCACCCGGCGCGTGGTGCAGGTAGTGGAACTCCCCCACGCAGGTGATCCCGGCCAGCGCCATCTCGGCGTAGACCGCGCGGGCGAGCGTGTAGTACGTGTCCGGGGTGAGCCGGGCGGCGAACTGATACATCGTCTCGCGCCAGGTCCAGAAGGTGCCGGAGCCCACCTGGACGGTGCCGCGCAGGGCCCGGTGGAAGGCGTGCGAGTGGGCGTTGGCCAGGCCGGGGAGGGTCAGGCCGCGCAGGGTCTCGCTGCCGGGCGGCGGGCCCCCGGCGCCCGGGGTGGCGCCGGTGATCCGGCCGTCGGCGCCCACGGTGATCGTGACGTCGGGCTCGACGGTGCTGCCCAGCCAGGCGTGTTCCGCCCAATAGGTCGTCGGCGTCAGTGACACGCCAGTCCTTCCAGTACGTCGGCGAGCGCTGCGACCCCGGCGAGGCAGTCGTCCTCCGCCGCCGTCTCGGCCGGCGAGTGCGAGACGCCGCTCGGGTTCCGTACGAACAGCATGGCGGTCGGGACGTCCGCGGAGAGGATCCCCGCGTCGTGTCCCGCGCCGGTGGGCAGGACGGGGGCGCCGCCCAGCATCCCGGCGAGCCGGTCGCGCAGGGTGTGGTCGAACTCGACGACGGGGGTGAAGGACTCGCGCGTGACGTCGACGTCCACGCCGTCCCGCTCGCCGCTCCGGGCGGCGGCGTCCTCGATCGCGCCGACGACGGCGGCGAGGGTCTTCTCGTCGGCGGCGCGGGAGTCGAGCCAGCCGCGGACGAGGGAGGCGATGGCGTTGACGCCGCCCGGGTCGACCTGGATCTTGCCGAAGGTGGCGAGCGCTCCCGCCAGCTCGGCCTGCTCGCGGGCGGCCAGCACCGTACGGGCGTAGCTGAGCATCGGGTCGCGGCGGTCCGCGAGCCGGGTGGTGCCCGCGTGGTTGGCCTCGCCGCGGAAGTCGAACCGCCAGCGGCCGTGCGGCCAGATCGCGGAGGCCACGCCCACGGCGTCGCCGGTACGGTCGAGGGCGCGGCCCTGTTCGACATGGAGTTCGACGAAGGCGCCGATGCGGGCCAGCCGTTCGGGGTCGGGCCCGATGGCCTCCGGGTCGTGGCCCGCGCCTTCCATCGCCCGCGCCAGCGATACGCCGTCCGCGTCCTTCAGGGCGCGCGCCTTCTCCGGCGCGAGCTGCCCGGCGGTGAGCCGGGAGCCGGTGCAGGCGATGCCGAAGCGGGCTCCCTCCTCGTCGCCGAAGTTGACCACCGCGAGCGGGCGGGCCGGCCGCGCGCCGCGGGCCCGGAGGGCGTCGAGGGCGGCGAAGGAGGAGACGACGCCGAGCGGGCCGTCGAATGCGCCTCCGTCCGGTACGGAGTCGAGGTGCGAGCCGGTGACGACGGCGCCGCCCGGTTCGACGTCGCGGTACGAGGCGGCGCCGAGCCAGGCCCACTGGTTGCCGTTGCGGTCGGTCTCGTACGCCAGCCCGCGGGACTCGGCCTGCGCGCGGAACCAGGCGCGGCAGTCGGTGTCCGCGCCGGTCCAGGCGAAGCGGCGGTAGCCACCGCTGCCGGCGTGCCTGCCGATGGGGGCGAGGTCCCGCCACATCTCCTGGAACGAGGCGCCTTCGGCCGTCGTCGGCGGGCCCCCCTCCGGCCCGCCCGGCCGGGCGCCGGGAGCCGTGTTCCCCGGGCCGGTGGTGGCCGTCACGCCTGGTCCCCCTCGCGCATCGGGATGCGCACGCCGCGCTCGGCCGCGACCTCGTCGGCGCGTTCGTAGCCCGCGTCCACGTGCCGGATGACGCCCATGCCGGGGTCGTTCGTCAGCACCCGGCGGATCTTCTCGCCCGCCAGCGGGGTGCCGTCGGCGACCGTGACCTGTCCGGCGTGGATGGAGCGGCCCATGCCGACGCCGCCGCCGTGGTGGATGGAGACCCAGGTGGCGCCGGAGGCCACGTTGACCATGGCGTTGAGCAGCGGCCAGTCGGCGATGGCGTCGGAGCCGTCGAGCATGGCCTCGGTCTCGCGGTACGGGGAGGCCACCGAGCCGCAGTCGAGGTGGTCCCGGCCGATGGCGAGCGGGGCCGCCAGCTCGCCGGAGGCGACCATGTCGTTGAACCGCTCGCCCGCCTTGTCGCGCTCGCCGTAGCCGAGCCAGCAGATACGGGCGGGCAGGCCCTGGAAGCGGACGCGCTCGCCGGCCAGTTTGATCCAGCGGGCCAGCGACTCGTTCTCCGGGAAGAGGTCGAGCATGGCGCGGTCGGTGGCCGCGATGTCCTTGGCCTCGCCGGAGAGCGCCGCCCACCGGAAGGGGCCCTTGCCCTCGGCGAAGAGCGGGCGGATGTAGGCGGGAACGAAGCCGGGGAAGTCGAACGCGCGGTCGTAGCCCGCGAGCCGGGCCTCGCCGCGGATGGAGTTGCCGTAGTCGAAGACCTCGGCGCCGGCGTCCATGAAGCCGACCATGGCCTCGACGTGCCGGGCCATGGATTCGCGGGCCCGCTCGGTGAAGTCGGCGGGCTTCTCGGCGGCGTACGAGGCCATCTCGGTGAAGTCGACGCCGGCGGGGAGGTAGGCGAGCGGGTCGTGGGCGCTGGTCTGGTCGGTGACGATGTCGACCGGTGCGCCGGTGGCCAGGTAGTGCGGCAGCAGCTCGGCGGCGTTGCCGAGGACGCCGATGGACAGCGGCTTGCGGGCGTCCCTGGCCTCGACGGCGAGCCGGAGCGCGTGGTCGGGGTTGTCGGCCTTGACGTCCAGGTAGCCGTGCTCGATGCGGCGTTCGATGGCGCGCGGGTCGCAGTCGACGCAGATGACGACGCCGTCGTTCATGGTGACGGCGAGGGGCTGGGCGCCGCCCATGCCGCCGAGGCCGGCGGTGAGGGTGATCGTCCCGGCCAGGGTGCCGCCGAACTTCTTGGCGGCGACGGCGGCGAAGGTCTCGTAGGTGCCCTGGAGAATGCCCTGGGTGCCGATGTAGATCCAGGAACCGGCCGTCATCTGGCCGTACATGGTCAGCCCGAGGGCCTCGAGGCGGCGGAACTCCTCCCAGTTGGCCCAGTCGCCGACGAGGTTGGAGTTCGCGATCAGCACGCGCGGCGCCCACTCATGGGTCTGCATCACGCCGACCGGGCGGCCGGACTGGACGAGCATCGTCTCGTCCTGCTTCAGGCCGCGGAGCGTGCGGACCATCGCGTCGAACGACTTCCAGTCGCGGGCCGCCTTGCCCGTACCGCCGTACACGACGAGCTCGTCCGGATGCTCGGCGACCTCCGGGTCGAGGTTGTTCTGCAGCATCCGCAGGGCGGCTTCCTGCTGCCATCCCCGAGCGCTCAGTTCCGTGCCGCGCGGTGCACGTACGGGTCGCGGTCCCGACATGGGTCTGCCTCCTGCTTGGGCTGGATTGATCCATTCACATGTTCGTCTCGTGAATAGAAATAGTCAACAGGGCGTCGCGGGCACTTGCGGATGAATCGCGGGCGATGTCCGGGGCACGCCCGACATCTCCGGGGCGCGATGAGCGGGGCGGCCGGGCGGCGGGCAGCGGGCAGGCGGCGGGCGCAAAGGGGCCGGTGAGGGGGCAGTGAGAGGCCGGAGAGGCTGGGGGCGCTGCGCACGGCAGGGCGCGTCGGTCCGGCCGGGAGCGCCGGGTGCCGGTGGGGCTCGTCGTACGCATGCGCTTGGCCCC
>DOWQ01000290.1:0-6088 GCA_003519485.1 Streptomyces sp.
ACGAGGAGCGGACCCCGCCACGCGGGCACTCCGGTCCGCCCCGCGGCCGGATCCCCGCTGGGCAGTGGGCTGCCGCACCGCTGCGAAGTCGCGACCTCACCGTGTGCCATCACGTCGGATCGGCCGACCCCAGCGCTACGCGTGGGCACCGCCGCCGTGGGGGCCCCCACACCCCACAAAGGAATAAATACCCCTCGGGGTATTGTCGGAGGTGGTGGATACCGGCGACGGGAGCCACCGCTGCCGGGGTTTGCGGGGCCGTCCTGCGACAACCCGGAAAATACCCCCTCGGGTAAGGAGGTTCGGTGATGAGCCGCACGGTGCGTGAGGTGACCGTGGAGGAGCTGGCCGCCGCGCGGGAGCGCGGGGTGCGGGTGCTCGACGTGCGCTCGCCGCAGGAATACGCGCAGGGCCATGTGCCCAGAGCGGTGAATACGCCGCTGGAGAAGCTGCTGGCCGCGCCCGCGACTGCGGGAGCGGACGGTGTGCATGTGGTGTGCCAGTCCGGCCGTCGCAGCCTCGAAGCTGCGTGTGCGCTGGAGCAAGCAGGAGTGACGGCCGTATCGGTCGCCGGCGGTACGTCGGCGTGGATCGAGTCCGGCCGCGATGTCGAAGGAGGAACACTGTGACGGACACGGCGAACAAGCAGGGCGAGGAGACGCTCCCGGGCGGGCTGTCGGTGTCGACGATCGCGACCTCGTCGCTCGGCGACCGCAGCTATCTCGCGGCCGACGGCGAGGTGGCCGTGGTGGTCGACCCCCAGCGGGACGTGGACCGGGTGATCGCCGAGGCCGGACGGCTCGGCGTGCGCATCGCGGCCGTGCTGGAGACGCACGTGCACAACGACTACGTCTCCGGCGGGCTGGAACTGGCCCGGCTGACCGGCGCCGAATACGGCGTGGCCGAGGCCGATCACGCGCCGTTCGCGCACCGGCCGCTGCAGGACGGCGAGGTGCTGGAACTCTCCGGCCGTATGCGCGTCCGGGTGCTCGCCACCCCGGGGCACACCTTCCACCACCTGTCCTATGCGCTGGAGGGCGACTCCGGTCCGGTCGGCGTGTTCACCGGCGGCTCGCTGCTGCTGGGCACCACCGGCCGCACCGACCTCCTGGGCACCGAGCACAGCCACGAACTGGCGCGCCACCAGCACGCCTCCGCCCGCAAGCTGGCCGACCTGCTGCCCGACGGCGCTCAGGTGTGGCCCACCCACGGCTTCGGCAGCTTCTGCTCGGCCACCCAGGCGGCCGGCGACACCGCCGACATCGGCGAGCAGCGCCGCATCAACCCCGCGCTGACGCTTGCCGAGGAGGAGTTCGTCGAGCAGACGCTTTCCGGACTGGACGCCTACCCGGCCTACTACGCGCACATGGGCGTGAAGAACGCCGAAGGGCCCGAGCCGCTGGACCTGCGTGCCCCGGCGACCGCCACACCTGAGGAGCTGAAGCGGCGTCTGGCCGACGGCGCGTGGGTGGTCGACCTGCGTAACCGCAAGGCGTACGCCGCCTCCCACCTGGCCGGCATCGTCAGCCTCGGCCTCGACGGCCCGATGGCCACCTGGCTCGGCTGGATGATCGACTGGGGCGCCCCGGTGACCCTGGTCGGTGAGAGCAGTGAGCAGGTCGCCGCCGCGCAGCGGGAACTGGCACGGATCGGCATCGACGACCTGGCCGGCGCGGCCACCGGTCAGCCCGCCGAGCTCGCCGCCGACCCCGCCCAGCTGCGGGACGCCGACACGGCGACCTTCGCCGACTTGGCCGCCGCACTACAGGGCCGCACCGGCGGCTTGCCGGCCGTGGACGTGGTCCTGGACGTGCGGACCAACAACGAGTTCACGGCCTCGCATGTCGAGGGCGCGGTGCACATTCCGCTGTACGAGCTCAAGAACCGCCTCGGCGAGCTCCCCGCCGGCACCGTGTGGGTGCACTGCGGCAGCGGCTACCGCGCCACGGCCGCCGCCTCTGTCCTGGAACAGGCCGACCGCCGCGCGGTCATCGTCGACGACCACTTCGACACCGCCGGCGACGCCGGGGTACCCCTGACCGACGCCTGACCGAGACGGCCGTCATCGGGGTCGGTGACCAGGACGCCCGCAGCTCCCGGTCACCGGCCCCGCCCCGGCGACCACCAGCGGCGCCCGTGCCCGGCGACTCCGGGCCCATACGCACATGAGTGATCAGCATTCTGGCCCTGCTCTTCGGCGCCGTCATCGGGCTCGCTCTCGGCCTCCTGGGAGCGGGAGGATCCATCCTCGCGGTCCCGGCCTGGTCTACGGCGTCGGACTGCCGCTCCACGCCGTCATCCCCGCCTCCCTCGCGGTGGTGGCCGTCTCCTCCCTGGGCGGCGTACTCCCCCGCGAACGCCGACACTCAGTCCAATGGCGCATCGCCGGCGTCTTCGGCGCCGCAGGCATCCCGGCCGCCTTCGCCGGCGCCGCGCTGGGACGCCTGATCCCCCAGCGCTGGCTGTTCCTCGCCTTCGCCGCCCTCATGGTGGTCGTCGCTGTGCGCATGCTCCGCGGCGGGGACGAACCGACCGGCGCCTGCCGCACCCGCGAAGGCGGCATCAACTGGCGTAGCTGCCTGCCCAAATCGATCCTCGCCGGCGCCGGCGTCGGCCTGCTGACCGGCCTGTTCGGCGTAGGCGGCGGTTTCGTGATCGTCCCCGCCCTCAGCCTCCTGCTCGGGCTGGGCGCCCAGCAGGCCGTCGCCGCCTCCCTCGCCGTGGTCTTCATCAACTCCGTCGCCGGACTCACCGCGCACGCGAGCGCCGTGGGCGGCATCGACTACACCGTCCTGGTGCTCTTCGCCGCATCGTCCGTGATCGTCTCGTTGCTGGCCGCCCGCCTCGGGCCCCGGCTCCCGGCCGCGACCGTACGCCGCGCCTTCGCCTACGTCGTCCTCGCCGTCGCAGCCGCAGTTGCCACCTCCGCGCTCCTGGCGCCCTCCATACTGGCCACGTGACGCAGCAGCGCGTTCCCGGCACTCCGGCTCCCCCACGTGGCCGGCACCGGCTGTCGGCAAGGCTTGCCGCCGCAGGAAGGAGACGGGCATGAGAGCCACGGGGCGCCAGGCAAGCGCGACCTATGGCTTCGCCCTGCGTGCCGCCATGGCGCTGCTGATCGCCGTCGCCGGCCTCGCCTGCACGCAAGCCTCCGCTACCGCGGCGCCCGCGCCTGCCGCCGACTCGGCCGCTGCCGCTCGGCCGCATGCTCAGCTTCAGGCGGCCGACGTCCCCTCCACCGATGCCCCCGCCTCTTCGTCCAGCTGCTCGAGCGATCCCGACCAGCAGGCCGAAGCACCGGCGTTCCCCCGCCACGAGGCAACGGCCTCCACTCCCGTCGCNNCAGGTGGTGCCGGGCCGGGGCGGCCCGGCACCACCGCCTTCTCCACCGTCCTACGAAGAACAAAGGAAGAGGGTTACCGCCTGGGCGTGACAGCACCCCCGCCTTCCTGATCAACAACACCCCCATCCTCGGCGCCATGCCCACCCCCACCTTCGAGAAGGCCATCGAGAAGGCCGCCAAGGAGGCGAAGCGGTGACCGACACCGGCTACCTGATGGCCCTGCTCGGCGGCCTGCTGACACTGCTCAGCCCCTGCAGCGCCCTCCTCCTCCCCGCCTTCTTCGCCTACTCCTTCACCACCGCCACCCGGCTGGCCGGACGCACCGCGTTGTTCTACGCCGGGCTGTGCACCACCCTGGTCCCCCTCGGCGCCGCCGGCTCCTTCGCCAGCCGCCCTCTTTACGGCCACCACGACCTGCTGATCACCATCGGCGGCTGGACCGTCATCGCCCTCGGCCTCGCCCAGATCCTCGGACTCGGCTTCGGCTCCCGCCGTCTGCAACAGGCCGCCGCCAGACTCAAACCCAGCACCGCCTTCTCCACCTGGGCACTCGGCGCCGTGTACGGGTTGGCGGGCTTCTGCGCCGGCGGTGCTCGGAGGCCGTCGCCGCCCTGGGACGCGACCCGGTGTACGACAGCACACTCCTGGCCCTCGCCCGTCACCCCGAAACTTATACGGGGCGGGGGGTTTCGTTCGGTGTGTGAGGCGGCTGTCGGGGAGCCGGCCTGAGCGGCGGGAGGGGGATTGCCTGGGCCGATCGAGGTAACCCGCACCCGAAAAGACCTTCCCCAGGAACGCAGGGAGACCGCTGGTGCGCAGGTGCGGGACGTCCTGTGGCGTGCTCAGGTGGATGTGATGCTTGCGCTGGCGGTGCTGTTCGGACTGGTGACCGGCGTCGCGCTCGGCCTGACCGGCGGGGGCGGCGCGGTACTGGCCCTGCCCGCGCTCGTCTACGGCCTGGAGCAGCCGGTGGCGCAGGCGGTGCCCACCTCGTTGCTGGTGGTGGCCGTCTCCTCGGCCGCGGGACTGGCGCCGCGCCTGGGGCGGGGCCAAGTGCGCTGGCCGGTGGCCGGGATCTTCGGGGCGGCCGGCGCGGCAGCGGCCTTCGCCGGGACAGCGGTCAACCGCATGATGCCCGCGCGAGTGCTTCTGGGAATCTTCGCGCTCCTCATGGTCATCGTGGGGGTGCGGATGCTGCGCTCCGGGCCCTCCCCTGAAGGCGCCTGCGCGGTCAGCGGCGGCCGGATCAACTGGCGGGCATGCCTGCCCAAAGCACTGCTGACCGGAGCCGGGGTGGGCTTTGTGACCGGGCTGCTGGGCGTGGGCGGCGGATTCGTCGCCGTGCCCGCCCTGATGTGGCTGCTCGGGCTGGAGCTGCCGGTCGCGGTGGCCACCTCCCTGGCCATCCTGGTGATCAACTCACTGGCGGGGCTGGCCGCCCACCTCGGACAGACCAGCCTCGACATGACCGTCACCGGCACTTTCGCCGGCGCCGCGCTGGCCGCGTCGCTGGCAGCCGGACGGCTGGCAAGGCAGGTGCCGCAGCGGGTCCTGCGGCGGGGCTTTGCCGTGCTGGTGCTCGTGGTCGCGGCCTTCGTCGCCGTGCAGACAGCCATCAACCCCGCCGTCCTCGGATGACCGGCGCGGGAACGAAGCGATCAAGGAGGAGCCGATGGAACCCAACCAGTTGCAGCAGCAGCAAGACCAAGTCCAGCTGATCGACGTGCGAGAGCCGTCCGAGTGGTACGCCGGACGGATCCCCGGCGCCCGGTGGATCCCCATGGACGAGCTGGCCGGGCGGCTGGAGGAGCTGGACCGGGAACGTCCCGTGGTCACGGTGTGCCGCAGCGGACACCGCAGCAGCCAGATGGCCGACTACCTCACCGAGCGCGGCTACCAGGCGGAAAACCTCAACGGCGGCGTCACAGCATGGACCGAACAGGGCCTGCCCCTACGCCGGCCGCAGGACGAGAAGCCCGGGGAGGTGGCATAGACGATGTTCTTCCAGCAGTTCTACCTCCCCTCCCTCGGACACGCCTCCTACCTCATCGCAGACGAGCAGAGCGGCCACGCGCTGGTGTTCGACCCGCGCCGCGATGTCGAGCCCTACCTGAAGGCCGCCCGGGAAAACGACCTGCGCATCACCCACACGGCCGACTCCCACGGCCACAACGACTACCTCTCCGGGCTCACCGAGATCACCGAACACACCGGCGCCCAAGCATGGGGAGCAGCCACAGCCGACCTCGGCTACCCCCACCAGCCACTCAAAGACAGCCAGGTCATCGAATTCGGAGACGTCGGCATCGAAGTACTGCACACCCCCGGCCACACCCCCGAACACCTCAGCCTGCTCATCTACGACCGGGCCATGAGCGCCGACACCCCCGCGCTGCTGCTCTCCGGCGGCGCCCTGCTGGTGGGCGACCTGGCCCGCCCGGACCTCCTCGGCGGCCAGGAAAAGGCGCGCCAGGCGGCACAGACGTTCTGCGACACCATCCAGACCAAGCTGCTGACCCTGCCCGACCACATCCAGGTCTACCCCACCCATGTGGCCGGCTCGCTGTGCGGAGGCAACATCGGCAGCCGCCTGTCCACCACCATCGGCTACGAACGGCGCACCAACCCGGTCCTCGCCGAGGTCGACTCCACCGACGACTTCGTCCGCGAATGCATCCGGATGAACAACCTGCCGGCCGTGCCCCCGTACTGGCGGCGCATGCGCGCCGCCAACCTGCAAGGCGT
>DOWQ01000290.1:6103-7690 GCA_003519485.1 Streptomyces sp.
CACATCCCCGCCGCCCTTAACGTCGGCCTCGGCACGGCGTTCGCCACCTGGGCAGGAACAGTCCTACCCGACCAGGCCCGCGTGCTGCTCGTCCTCGACCGGCCAGAAGACCTGTGGGAGGCCACCCGGCAACTGCTGCGCATCGGCTACCCGCCCCCCGTCGGCTGGCTGCGCGGCGGCATGACCGCCTGGCGCACCGCGGCCAAACCGGTCCAGACCACCCCACAGATCACCGTCCACGACCTCAAACAGCGCCTGGAACGCGGCGAGGTCGACCTGCTCGATGTCCGCCAGCCCGGCGAATGGGCCGGCGGGAACGCGCCCGGAGCCCTCCGCATCACCGGCGCCGAACTGCCCGACCGGCTCGACGAGGTACCCGACACCAAGCCCGTGGCCGTCACCTGCGGCAGCGGCTACCGCTCCTCCGTCGCCACCAGCCTGCTGGCCGCACACCGCGACCTGCCCGTCCTCAACGTGCTCGGCGGCATGACCGCCTGGAAAGCCGCCGACTACCCCACCAAGACCCCCCAGGAGACCTGACATGGACTACGCCCGCACCATCCGCCTCGACCTGCCCTACGACCAAGCAGTCCCCAAGGTGAAGGAGGCATTCAAGGAACAGGGCTTCGGCACCCTCACCGAGATCGACGTCACCGCCACGCTCAAGGAGAAACTCGGCCAGGACATGGAGGACTACGTGATCCTCGGCGCCTGCAACCCCCAGCTCGCCCACCGCGCCCTGGATATCGAACGCGAGATCGGCCTACTGCTGCCCTGCAACGTTGTGGTCCGCTCCACCGAGGGCGGCACCACCCTGGTGCAGGCACTCGACCCCAACGTCATGGTCACCGTGCCCGAACGCCCGCAGATGCAGCCGATCGCCGAAGAAGCCAGCACACGCGTCCAGGCCGCCCTCGACACCCTGCGGACCACGACACCGCGCTGAGGAACATCCCTCGGCACACGAAGTGAAAGGAAGCCGATCACGATATGTGGGATTGGACGGACGACATGATGGGTGGCATGGGCGCATGGATGATCCTCTGGGCCCTCATCGGCCTGGCACTGCTCGCCCTCGCCGTCCTCGGTGGCATCTGGCTCTACCAGCGCACCAGACAGCAGCCCAGCACCCCAGCGCCCCAGGAAACACCCGAAGACATCCTGCGCCGCCGGTACGCCGCCGGCGAGATCGACGACGAGGAGTACCAAAAGCGCCTCAAAGGACTGTGAACCAACGCGCACAGACACACCGAAGACCGGGCCCACGGCGACGTCACGCCTTCGCAGTGAACAAGGGAGCCTGGGGTGACGAACGCGGCCAGCGCAAGACCGCCTGCCTCGACCACGTCGCCCCGACGGCGACGTGGTCGCCGTCACCGCTAACCGCAAGATCGGCGGCCCCGTCCTGACCGTCACCGAACCCCTGCTCCTGCTCACCCGTGACCTGGCCGATGGCTTTTCCATCTGTCTGGACAACACCGCCCGTTACGCGGATAGGTGACCGCAGCCCCGTACCGCCGCAGCTCCGCGCTGACCCGGGTTCCACCCCTGCCGATCATGTGACTTAAGAAGTCATCTCAATTGGCT
>DOWQ01000144.1 GCA_003519485.1 Streptomyces sp.
GCACCGAGTGCAGCTGCTCCTGAAGCAGCGTGAAGCTGACCGCGTCGGCCGGCACGACCGCCTCGGAGTCCTCGATGAGGTCACCGAACTCGCTGTCGCCGTCCTCGCCGAGCGGGGTGTGCAGCGAGATCGGCTCACGGCCGTACTTCTGGACCTCGATGACCTTCTCAGGGGTCATGTCGAGCTCCTTGGCCAGCTCCTCCGGGGTGGGCTCACGGCCCAAGTCCTGGAGCATCTGGCGCTGCACGCGCGCGAGCTTGTTGATGACCTCGACCATGTGCACCGGGATACGGATGGTGCGGGCCTGGTCGGCCATCGCTCGGGTGATCGCCTGGCGGATCCACCAGGTGGCGTACGTGGAGAACTTGTAGCCCTTGGTGTAGTCGAACTTCTCCACCGCGCGGATCAGACCGAGGTTGCCCTCCTGGATGAGGTCCAGGAAGAGCATGCCGCGGCCGGTGTAGCGCTTGGCCAGCGAGACCACGAGCCGGAGGTTGGCCTCCAGCAGGTGGTTCTTGGCACGCCGGCCGTCCTCGGCGATGATCTCCAGCTCACGCTTGAGCTTCGGGGCGAGCTTTTCGGAATTCGCCAGCTTGTCCTCGGCGAACAGGCCCGCCTCGATGCGCTTGGCGAGCTCGACCTCCTGCTCGGCGTTGAGCAGGGGCACCTTGCCGATCTGCTTGAGGTAGTCCTTGACCGGGTCGGCGGTGGCGCCGGCGGCCGCGACCTGCTGCGCCGGGGCGTCGTCCTCGTCGTCCGACAGGACGAAGCCCGCGTTCTCCGGCTGCTCGCCCTCGGCGGCCTCGGTCTTGCCGGCCGGGGTGGTGGTCTCCTCGGCCTCGTCGCCGGTGAGGACCTCGCCGGCGTCCTTCTTGGCGGCGGTCTTCTTCGCCGCGGTCTTCTTGGCAGCCGTCTTCTTCACCGCCGTCTTCTTCACGGGCGCTTCCGGGGCCTCGGCGACCGCGTCGCTCTCGGGCTCGGCCGGCGGGGCGGGCTCGGCCGGTGCCGCCTTCTTGGCCGACGCGGTCTTGGCCGCGACAGTCTTGGTGGCGGTGCGTTTCGCCGGGCTCTTCGCTGCGACGCTCTTGCGGGTGCGCTTGGGCGCCTCTGCGGCACTCACCATCAGCGTCACACCCTCCTCGTCGAGGACCTGGTTGAGGCTGCGCAGGACGTTCTTCCACTGGGTTGGCGGAATCTGGTCAGCCTCGAAGGCCCGACGCACGTCGTCGCCCGCGATCTGCCCCTCAGCCTTTCCCCGCTCGATGAGCGCCATGACAGACTCGGATTCGGCGATCTCCGGCGGGAGCGTACGGGATGTGCTGGCCGACACGAACAACCTCTCGGAACGATGGGAACGGCTTCCGGTCCCGTCCTGGGACGGGAGCCGACGACCGCCGGCTGGGTGAACCGGCGGCGCGGGCGGGGCCGCGGAGCAATGCAGCGTCGCGAACGACGTCCGTATTCCTCCCAGCGACCATCACCTCTTAGGTCATCGCGCATCCGCGGGGAGCGTTACGCCCGGTCCGCGTGGCCCGGGTCACACTCCACACCGAATCCAAACCTCGGAAGCCGGATTCACCGGCGCGGACAGCCGCCGGCCCCGCCGCCCGGCCCTGTCACCGGGCCCGGCGGCGGGGCCCGGTGACTCCGCTCCTGCCGTCAGTGCTCGCGCGGGGCGGGCACCACATGCTCCACGTCCGGCTGGACGGTCAGCAGCTGCCGCATGGCGGCCTCCGCCGCGGCGGCATCACCGGAGCCGACGGCTTCGACGATGCGGGTGTGGTCGCCGATGGAGGTCTCGCTCGGCCTTTCGCAGCCGGTGGCCGGTCCGCCGGAGATCTGGAGGGCGGACGACACGATGCCCGCGAGGTGCTCCAGCATGCGATTGCCCGCGAGCTGCAGCAGCAGCGCGTGGAACTCCCCGTCGGCGCGGGAGAAGGTGAGGGCGTCACCCTGGGCCAGCGCCCGGCCCATGATCTCGGCCATGTCGGCGAGCCGCTGCTGTGCGTCCTCCCGGCCGTGCCCGGCGGCGAGCCGGGCGGCGAGCGGCTCGATCGTCCACCGCAGATCGGACAGTTCCCGGCGCTGGTCGTCCCGCTGCGGTCCGAACGCCCGCCACTCGATGATGTCCGGGTCCAGAAGGTTCCAGTCACTGACGGGACGGACGCGGGTGCCGACGTTCGGCCGGGCGCTCACGAGGCCCTTGGCCTCGAGGACACGCAGCGACTCCCGGACCACGGTGCGGGAGACCTCGAAGCGCTGGCCGATCTCCTCCGGGACGAGCGGGCGGTCGGCGCCCAGATCTCCGGACACGATCATCTGGCCGAGCTGTTGGACGAGTTGGCCGTGCAGTCCGCGGCCGCGGTTGCCGCCGCGGCGACCGACCCGGCCCATCTCCGAGTCGCCTCCCTCCCAGGACGGACCGGTGGCACGATCGCTCACCGGGCCCTCGGTGTAGGGGTAACGGTCAAGCTCGCCCGGGCCGGACAGGCCGGAGTCGACGGGGCGAGCCGCGGTCATCATGGTGTGCGCAAGGGTACTCACGCATCTTTTGTCGGCGAGCCCCCGGACACCCTTGAGGTCTTTGGTGAAAAGCACACGAAAGGGTGATCGCCCATTACCTCATAATTGACGCCTAATCGGAAGCATCCAGTCCGCGTGTGCGAGAGCGCGGCTCTCGCACACCGAACGACGGGATGCGGCACGGGCTCTCGCCGGTGCGGTGCGCAACACGCCCATGAGCAGGGCCGAAAGGGGCGAAGCGGTCGGCAAATCCTCTGCTGGACGGGCAGGTTGAGACCGGGACGCTCGTGCCTCGACGTCAGATCTCGGGGCGGAGCATCGGGGGGTTGAGCAGGGTCGCACCCCCCGCCCGGAACAGCTGGGCGGGCCGGCCGCCCTGGCGCGTGGTCGTCCCGCCGGTGGGCACCAGGAAGCCCGGAGTGCCGGTGACCTTGCGGTGGAAGTTCCGCGGGTCGAGTGCGACGCCCCAGACCGCCTCGTAGACCCGGCGGAGTTCTCCCACGGTGAATTCCCGGGGACAGAAAGCAGTGGCCAGGGACGAGTACTCGATCTTCGAACGGGCCCGCTCCACACCGTCGGAGAGTATCTGGGCGTGATCGAAGGCCAGCGGCGGGGCGAACTCCCCCTCGCGTCCGGCACCGATGCCCTGTCCGAGCAGCACCTCCACGGCCGCCCAGCGCGCGCTGTGGGCGTCTCCTCCCGCGCGGGGCGCCGGCAGGTCGGGGGCCAGGGCGAGATGAGCGACGCTGACGACCCGCATCCGCGGATCCCGGTCCGGCGCCCCGTAGGTGGCCAGCTGCTCGAGATGAGCGCCGTTGACGGGCACGGGCCCGTCCGGGGCGTGGGCCAGCAGGCCTGTCTCCTCGGCGAGTTCCCTCGCCGCCGCGCCCTCGAGATCCTCGTCGGCCCGTACGAATCCGCCCGGCAGCGCCCACCGGTTCTGGAAGGGCGGCTCCCCGCGCCGGACGGCCAGTGCGCAGAGCGCGTGACGGCGCACGGTGAGCACGACCAGATCGACGGTGACAGCGAAGGGCGGGAAGGCCGACGGGTCGTAGGGCGACATGCCGTGATCATAGTCGTCTCCCTGACGATAAACAGGGTGTTCGGCTCGCATGCCGCGGGGCTTCTCCGCCGCTCCGGCCGGATGCTCCTCCGGAGCACCACCGGCGCGGTTCCGGCGGGCGTCACCTGCGGCCCGCCTCGTCGTCCAGCCCCGCCCGGCGCCGGTCGCGCCCGCGGCCGCCCGGTC
>DOWQ01000143.1:0-9999 GCA_003519485.1 Streptomyces sp.
CGAGGTTGAGCAGCGCGTGGGCGACGGCGGCACCGGCTCCGCCCGCCCCGAGCTGCACCACGCGGCGGGTCGGCGCCGCGGGCAGGCCGCGGGCGAAGGACTGGGCGAAGCCGGTGACATCGGTGTTGTGGCCGATGGCCCGGCCGCCGCGGAGGACGACGGTGTTGACCGCGCCCAGAGCGGCGGCCTCCGGGGCGAGCTCGTCGAGGTGCTCGATCACCAGCTGCTTGCAGGGGTGCGTGATGTTGAGGCCGTCGAAGCCGACAGCGCGGGCCGCCCGCAGCAGGTCGCCGACCGACTCGGGGCCGGTGCCCAGCAGGTCGATGTCGAGGGTGCGGTAGAGCAGCCGCAGGCCGTGCCGGTCGGCCTCGCGCTCGTGCAGCGCCGGGCTCAGGGACGGGCCGATGCCGGAGCCGATCAGCCCGGTCAGATACGAGGACGCCGTCATGGGGCGCCCTCCAGCAGCCGGGCCAGGTGAGCCAGGGCGAGCGCGTAGCCGTGCGCCCCGGCGCCGCAGATCACGGTGTCGGCGACCGCCGACACGTAGGAGTGCTGCCGGAAGGACTCACGCCGGTGAATGTTCGACAGATACACCTCGACCACCGGCAGCTCCGCGGCAGCGAGCGCGTCGCGCAGCGCCACCGAAGTGTGGCTGTAGCCGGCCGGGTTGATGACGATGCCGCGGTGCGCGGTCAGCGCCTCCTGCACGGCGTCGATGAGGAGACCCTCGTGGTTGCTCTGCCGGAAGTCCGCCCGCAGTCCGTGGGCTGCGGCGGTGTCGTGGCAGAGCGCCTCGATGCCGGCGAGGGTGTCCCGGCCGTAGATCTGCGGCTCCCGGAGGCCGAGCAGATTGAGGTTGGGGCCGTTGAGGACGAGCACCGGGGTCACCGGCGTCCGGGGCGTTCCGTCGGTCGGGGTCATGTCCGCTCTCGGTTGTGTACGAACTGGATAGTTAGTTGTCGGGCCGAGGACGCGCCCGCGGGAGAAGGCCGGGGAGGGGGCCGGGGCGCTCTCCCGCGGGCGCGTACGGTCAGACCCGGGCGGAGGGGGACTCGGCCGGGCTCGTCCGGTCCGCCGCCCGGTGCGGCTTCGCGCCGAGCTCCGCGGTGGGCACCTTGTGGGTCTCGCGGGCGGTCGCCGCCGCGATGCTGGCGATGCCGCAGATCACGGCCGTGAAGATCGCGACGCCCAGCCAGTTGTCGCCCTCCGGGCCGGCGATCCGCTCCGCGAAGGAGACGGCGAAACCCGCCACCGCGAAGCCGATCTGGGTGCCGATGGCCATGCCTGACAGCCGGACCCGGGTGCTGAACATCTCGCCGTAGAGCGACGGCCAGATGCCGTTGGCCGCGCTGTAGACGACGCCGAAGAAGACCACGCCCGTGATGAGGACCAGCGGGTAGCTACCGGTGGACAGCGCCCACAGGTAGACGAAGATCATGATCGCGGAGCCGATGGAGCCGGTGAGGAAGACGGGCTTGCGGCCGATCCGGTCGGAGAGCTTGGCCCAGAGGGGGATGGCCAGCAGAGCCACGGCGTTGGCCGCGACCCCGACCCACAGCATGCCCGCATTGCCGAGCCCGACCGCGTCGCTGGTGGCGTACGAGAGCCCCCACACCGTGAAGACGGTGCTGACGGTCGCGATGAGGGAGGCCGCGATGACCCGGAGCACATCGGCCCAGTGGTTCTGCAGCAGGTCGGCGAGCGGGAGCTTGGCCACGTCCTTGCTCGCGGACACCTGCTCGAAGGCGGGCGTCTCCTCCAGGTTCCGCCGGATGAGGTAGCCGACGATCGAGACGGCGAAGCTCAGCAGGAAGGGAATGCGCCAGCCCCAGGTGTAGAGCTGCTCGTCGGGCAGGGCCGCGACGGGGATGAAGACCAGGGTGGCGAGGATCTGGCCGGCCTGGGTGCCGTTGAGGGTGAAGCTCGTGTAATAGCCGCGCCGGTCGTCGGGGGCGTGTTCCAGGGTCATGGAATTCGCGCTCGCCTGTTCACCCGCCGCCGAGAGGCCCTGGAGCACGCGCATCAGGACCAGCAGTACGGGGGCGGCGGTGCCGACCTGCGCGTAGGTGGGCAGGCAGCCGATCAGGAAGGTCGACAGGCCCATCAGCATCAGCGTGAAGACCATGATCTTCCGGCGGCCGAGCCGGTCGCCGATGTGCCCCAGCAGCAGCGCGCCGAGCGGGCGGGCGGCGTACGCGACACCGAAGCTGCCCAGCGAGATGAGGGTCGCGGTGGCGGGGTCGTCGGGGCTGAAGAAGACGTGCGGGAAGACGAGGGCGGCAGCGCTGCCGTAGATGAAGAAGTCGTAGTACTCCAGGGCGCTGCCGATCCATGCGGCGATGGCGGCCTTGCGCGGCCTGCCCGGTGGAACGGGCGGTGGTGCCGGGGTCTGGGGCGACTGGACGGACACGCGTGCTCCTCGGAGGTCGAACATCCGCGGCCTGCGCCGGTCGGGAGAACGGTCCGGCGGAAAAGGGGCGGAAGGGACAGGATGCCACGCTCGCTGACGGGGGTGACCGTACGGTGAGCGCGGTGGTCCGCCGGTCGGCTGGTGGCCAGGGCTGGCGCGACGTATTAACGAACTAGATGGTTAATTACGCTGCCGAGGATCATTGTTGCGACGGCCGTCACTGTCAAGACATCCAGTGGATGCGTTTGGCGCGGACCCCGGAGGGTGGGGGAGCGGCGCGTCGGGTGACCGCTTCGGGGCGGGCGCCTCGCCGGACCTCGTCCCGGCTGCACCGGGCGTGCGCCTCGGGCTCAGCGCGGAGTGGAGGCGCCACCTGTCAGATAGGCGATGACCATGTCGCCGAGCATGGTGCGGTAGTGGTCCCGGCGGTCCTTCGCGGTCAGATCACGGCCGAAGATTGCGGCGAACGTGTGCCGGTTGGACACCCGGAAGAAGCAGAACGAGCTGATCATCGCGTGCAGATCCACCGCGTCCACCTCCACGGTGAAGACGCCCTGTGCGCGGCCCTCACCGAGGATCCGGCCGATGATCTCGATGGCCGGCGAGTTGAGTTCGCCCAGCGCCGGCGAGGCCGCGATGTGCTCGGCCTCGTGGATGTTCTCTATGCTGACCAGCCGGATGAAGTCCGGATGTGCCTCGTGGTGGTCGAAGGTGAGCTCGGCGAGGCGGCGGATGGCGGCGACGGGGGCCAGGTCCTCGACGTCGAGCCGCTGTTCCTGCTGCCGGATGACGGCATAGGCCCGCTCCAGCACCTCGGTGAAGAGCTGCTCCTTGCCGCCGAAGTAGTAGTAGATCATCCGCTTGGTGGTGTGGATCCGGGCGGCGATCTCGTCCATCCGGGCCCCGGTGTAGCCGAGCCGCGCGAACTCCTCCGTCGCGACATCGAGGATCTCGGCCCGGGTCCGCGCCGCGTCGCGCTGCCGTCCGGCGGGGCGGGACGGCGGGGGAACGGCGGTCATACGGCTCCGGCTCCTCGGGTGGAAAGGCTGAGCTCAGTCTAGGCGCAATGCCACCGCGACCCGGCGGCGACAGCCGGCCCGGTTCCGGCCCGCGACCTGCGGCCGGACCCGGANNCGGACCCGGAGCCGGACCCGGAGTACGGTGCCGGAGTACGGTGCCGGGCCGTGACCGGACCGGGCCCCCTGGGCACCCACCTGGGCGTTACGCGACGCCGGCCACCGACTGCGGCGAACGCTTCCGCAGGATCTCCACAGGTCTGCCTGCCTGCCGGGCAGCGAGGCGGCCGGCGCCGATCAGCCGTGACGCGGCGGCGCGCCCCTTCCGACGTCAAGTCGCAGCGGCCGGCCGTCGGACGGCGGGCGGCTCATGGTCCGCTCTCGAAGTCCTCCGGGGGGATGACCTCAGGGTCCGCGCCGTGCCGAGAGGACAGCGCCGAACTGGTGCCATGCGGCGAAGTCCGCACTTCCGTGCCATGTCGGAGCATCCGCCTCTCGGTCGGACGGCAGGTCTCCCGACGTTCACGCCGACATGGCCCGGCCGCCGCTGTCGGCATCCTCTGCGCAGGCTGTGGCCAGGTCGTCCAGCGACAGATCCAGCGCGTGCGCCAGGGCCGCCACGGTGAAGAAGGCCGGGGTCGGGGCCCGGCCGGTCTCGATCTTGCGAAGTGTCTCCGCGGACACCCCGGCCGCCGCAGCCACGTCCACCATGCTGCGGTCACCGCGGGCCTCGCGGAGCAGGGCTCCGAACCGCTCTCCACGTTGTCGCTCTTGCGGGCTCAAAGGAACTCTCACCATGCCCGTGATACTAATACCGGTATAAGTATTGGGTAGCGTCGCATCGCAGGGAGTCACGACATGGTGGAGATCAAGACCGACACGGCACTGGAGGCGATGCGTGAAGCCGGACGCGTCGTGGCCGAGGCCCTCGCAGCGGCCCGCCAATCGGCAGCCGTGGGGGTCCGCCTGCGCGAGCTCGACGAAGCCGCCCGCGCCGTCCTGTCCAAGGCCGTGGCGCGCTCCCCGTTTCTGGGTTACCAGCCCTCCTTCGCCCCCACCCCCTTCCCCGGGGTGATCTGTGCCTCCGTCAACGACGCCCTCGTGCACGGCATCCCGGACGACTACCGCCTGCGCGACGGCGACCTGGTCAGCATCGACTGCGGAGCCGAACTCGGCGGCTGGACCGGTGACGCCGCGATCAGCTTCACCGTCGGCACCGCCCGCCCCGCCGACCTGGAACTCATAGCCGCCACCCAGCAGGCACTGGACGCCGGCATCGCCGCCGCCACCGTCGGCCACCGCATCGGAGACATCTCCCACGCCATCAGCACCGTGGCCCGCACCGCTGACTGCGGCATGCCGGCCGACTTCGGCGGCCACGGCATCGGCCGCCGGATGCACGAAGACCCCTACGTCCCCAACCAAGGACGCCCCGGCCGAGGCTTCCCCCTGCGTCACGGCCTCACCCTCGCCATCGAACCCATGCTCATGTCCGGAGGACGCAACGACTACCGCACCGACCCCGACGGATGGACCCTGCGCACGATCGACGGCAGCCGCGCCGCCCACATCGAACACACCATCGCCATCACCCAGGACGGCCCCCGCATCCTCACCCTGCCCTGACCTCGACCCCGCTCACACGCGGCAGCAGACGACGTCGGCCGCTCTCGGGGGAGCAGACCTGCGCTCACAGGCCGGATTGCACCACCACCGACCTGGACCCAGGTGTTCGTCTTCCAGCGGGCAGTGGGCCACCGGCCGCCACAGTGGCCGGACCCCTCCCGGCCCCAGCATATTCATCCGGACTTCGCTGTCCCGGACCTGGACCGCGCGCAGGAGCAGGTACTGGCCTGGTTGCGACGGTGCTGGAGGAAGGCCCCGAAGGGCGGAGCTGGCGGGTCTGTGCGGATCCGGAGGGACATCCTTTCTGCCTGGTCCGCCACTGAAGGCGAACTCGGAGGGCGGAAGCGGCCGTCACCCACGAGTCGGCGAGGCGTGACGGCGAGCGTCTTCCCGTCCGTCCCCGGCTTCGGCAACCGCCGGAGTGGCTGCCGCAGTCGAGCCGCGATGCCGCCCGTGACCCTGCCCTACGGACGTGACCCGGCCCCGGCGGAGACGGGGGGGCCGGGCCACGGGCGGGCGCGCGGCCGGCCGGTGTGTCAGGCGGGCGTGCGATCCGTGACCGTCACCTCGGAGCGTTCGGCGGACGCGTCGACGCTCAGCCCGGCTCCGTCCGGGAGCGCGGCGAAGTCGTCCGCCGAGAGGAGCACCACCGGCGTCCGGATGCCGTAGAGCTCGTCGGCGACGATGGCCCCGAGCACCACGATGGCATCCGCTTCCGTCATGAGGATCGTGACCGGCCCGGTGCCGGCCCGAAGTTGCTCGGCCAGGACGCTGGAGCTGGAGCTGGATCCGCGCCCCGAGGTCATGGCCAGCACCCGGCCAGCCATGGTGCTGCCGTACTGCGGGTGATGGCGGTCGATGATGCGGCCGTCGTGGCCGGTGCCACCCCAGAAGGACAGCGGTGACTCGAGCTTCAGCACGCGTCCGGAGCCGGTGCCGGGGTGCAGCGTGGTGCCGTCGATCGGAGCCGGCGGCGGGGAGTCAGCCGAGGAGCGTGTCATCACGCACCACCTTTCCGGACCGGGCGGACTCCACGCACTCGGTGAGGCTCGCCAGTACGACGTCGACGCCGAGGTTGGCCGGAGCGTAGTGGGCCCACTTGCCCGAGTTCGTCATGACGACGCGGGTGCCGGGCCTGAGGATTGAGGTCACATAGGTGCAGGTGTCGACGACGATCCGGACGCCGGCCCGCTCGAGGGGCTCGACCAGCCCGCGCGCGGTCGCCTCGGCCAGCACCGTGCGGCCGGTCGACAGATAGAAGGACACCTCCTCGTGCAACGGCTGCCCGGACTCCAGGAGCTCGGCCAGGGCCGCCACTTCGGCCAGGGAGGCGTGCGGGGTACCGATGCTGACCGCGTCCAGCCGGGTGCTCGTCGCGGTACTGAGCGCCGCGCGCGCCTCCCGCAGCCGGCCGGGTGTGACGGCCACGGTGCGGTACGGCTCCCGGCCGTGCAGCGCGGCGTCCAGCGTGGGCGCTTCGGGCGTCACCCCCACCGCGTGGAACAGCGCGACACCCCCGGAGGAGGCGGCCGCCGCCCCCAGCGCCTTCTGTCGAGGAAGTCCCCGTAGCGGTCGGTGCGCGCGCCCAGCACCGAGTTGGCGAAGACGATGGCGTTGGACTCGGCCCAGGCGATGTGTTCCCCGAGGCCGGGGCGGGCGTCCAACTGGTACGGAGCGCAGGTCCAGGTGGCCCGGGCGCCGAGTCTCGGTACGCGGGTGCGGGCGCCCAGCTCTGCCAGCCGCTCCGCGAAGTCGAGGCCCGCCCTGCCGTGGAAGAGGCAGCTGTCGATGTGCGCGGAGGAGATCTCCACCAGCCGGCGGGCGCCGCGCACCCGCGCCAGGCCGAGGACGACCCGCATCGCCATGGCGGGCCCCGGACCCAGGTCGCCGTTCAGCATCGAGCGTTCGTGGCAGGTGAGTTCGGGCTCGCTCAACGCGGCTGTCGTACTACCGGTTCGGGATACCAACGGAATCGCCCCTTCTCAGCCGGACTCACGCGCGGCGCCCGCGGTTCCGGCGGTGCCTGCCGGACTCGCAGCACCCCTCGTACCTGCCGTACCTGCCGGTTCCGCCGTGCCGCCGCCGGCTCCGGTGTGCTCTCCGGTCGCCCACTCGTGCCGGATGTGCTGGAGGTGTTCCGTCATGAGCCGCCGCAGCAGCTCTGCGTCACCCGCGGCCAGGGCCGCGAGGAGGGTGCGGTGCTCGGCCGCCGCCTCGTCGAGCATCCCCTTGTCCGCCAGCTCCGCCATGCCGTAGAGGCGGGTCTGGTCGCGCAGGACGGCCACCTGGTCGACGAGCCTGCGATTGCCGTTCAGCTCCAGGAGGGCGAGATGGAAGTCCCGGTCGCGGGCCAGGAAGGTGTTGACGTCACCCGCCGCGGCGGCCCGCTCGATGGCTTCCACCTTCTCCCCGAGGGCCGCCATGTGCGCCGAGAGGTCCGTGCCGGCCAGGTTGACCACGGCCGGCACCTCGAGCAGCAGCCGGAGTTCGAAGACCTCGGCCAGGTCCTGCTCGGTGAGCTCGGTGAGCCGGAACCCCCGGTTGCGGACCGGTTCCATGATGCCCTCGTTGGCCAGCGTCAGCATCGCCTCGCGGACCGGCGAGACCGAGACGCCCAGCCGTCTGGCCAGCGCAGACGCGGAGTACAGCTCGCCCGGGTGGACCTGCCCGGAGACTATCGCCTGGCGCAGCACCTCCAGGGCGCGGTCGCGCAGGCTCTCCGTGCGGTGCAGGCGGTCCGTCGGAAATTCCTTCATCGGCTACCGTTCCTATTCAGTGAGTAGGAGTGGGTCTTGGGCCCGTTTCTGCTCACTGCGGACATCCCGAACGGTTTTGGGTGTCCTGGTCTCCCGCGTTCGCTGAGTTCCCGTCCGGCGACGTGCATCGTGTGCACGCTCCGTGACGAGTGGGCGGGTTTCCTCACGCCCTCGTGCGTCCGGTCCGGCCTGGACGGTCCGATGCCCGTACCCATCGCTCCGGTGGATACGGGGCGGTGCCGCCCGTCGCCGGATCGGATGCCCGAGAGCGCGTCGCCCGATGGCGATACCGGCGGCATCGTGTCGGGACATCTTTCGCTTGTTGCTGGTGAGGGGCTTGCGCCAGTGCTGGTCGCCCCACATCGACGTGTACGCCGGGTCCACGGCCACGATGGCAAGGTCCTGGTCGGCGGCCATCGACACGAGCCGGGTTTTGAGCTTGCCGGTCGGGATGCCGGAGACGAGCTGCCGGAACCGCTTCTTACGGCCGTGCTTCTCGCGGGTCTTCTCAGCGGTGAAGTCCAGGTTCTCGATACCGATCGCCGAGACACCGCAGCGCGTGGCCCAGTGCAACAACTGGCTGATGGCGTGCCGGACCTGGGCATCGCGGTGGTCTGCGGTTCCGGACAGGTCGTAGAAGAACCTCTGCGGGTCGCCGACAGGGTTGCCGTGGGCATCGAGGCGGTAGGCGGCGAAGTGGTCGGCGTTCGTGTCGACGCCGATCAGGCCGGCGGCGCGGGCTGCCTCCAACGGGAGAGTCCTGACCACCGGTCGGGTCCACGACGCGGTGAGGTACCAGCGTCCGCGTGCCGTGTCGCAGTGGATGCGGTAGGCCACGGCCCGGTTCGCTTCGATACGGTCGTGCCACTCCTCGCCCCGGTGCTGGAAGGCCACCTTGGAAGTTAGGACGTACCGGCCGTGCCTGGCGTTCGCCAGGTGGGCGAGCGGCGTGGGCAGCTTGATGCTGACTTCGCCGTCCGGGGCGACGCGGATCGTCTCGTTTCCGAAGCGTTTGCCGGACTCGCCGTCAGCGGCGAGGAACCAGCGCGACGCTTCCCACCGCTCACGCCACCCGGCTTCGGTGAGCTGGGCGGTTCCAAGGTTGTGGCGGTTGCCCAGGAGCCTGCGTCCGCCGCGCACGACATGCACGACACCGGCCTTGCGCTCAGCACGGGCGACGTCGAGACGGTGTTCCAGAATCGCGAGACGGCGGGACTTGTGGAACCACTCGCCCTTGGAGCGGTATCCGCCCGGTGCCCGCCGGGTGCCCTTCTCCCCGAGAGGCAGGGACAGGCGGTGCATCAGGGTACGGACACCGGCCTCCAGCCCCTGGATGTGGGCGAGCTGGCAGCGCCGGGAGAGCGCCCACTGGTCATGCGTGGCCTTCGTGATCGACCCGGCCCACCGGGAGGACGACTCGGCCGTCAATCCCTGCTTCCGGGCTGCCCACGTCTGCGAGCTGTGGTCCAGTCCGTCGGCGCAGCGCGCCTTGAGGTCCAGCGACGCCAGACGCCCGAGGTGCTCACTGATCAGGCGCAACACTTTGTCGTCCCCGGGCGTGAGGTGCCTGAGGCGGTCGCGTATCGCCACGCCGGACGGGCCGAGCGCGACGAACGGCGCGTCGATGGTGCGGAGCTGCTTCTTCTCACTCATCGGCCGCCGCCGCTTCAAGCGCTTTGCGGGCACGGTTCTTCGCCGAGCGGCGGCCGTACAGGCGAGCGCAGAACGACGTCAGCACCTCCACCATGTCCCGCACCAGGTCGTCTTCGACCTCGCCGTCATCGAGCACGACCAGGCGCCGACCGTGCGCGGACAGAGCAGCCTCGACCAGTTCGACGTTCATCCGGCCAAGGCGGTCTTTGTGCTCCACCACCACGCATGTCACATCCGGATCGGCCAGCAGGCGACGGGCCTTACTGCGACTGCCGTTCATGCCCGAGCCGATCTCCGACTCCACGCGCACGACACGGTGACCGGCCTTCGCCGCCCACGCCGACAACCGGGCGACCTGCCGCTCAAGGTCGGCTTTCTGGTCATGGGAGGAGACACGGGCATACAGGCCCAGACCACCAACAGCTTTAGGCGTGGTGTTCGCGTCGATGTTCACCAAAATCGTGCGCGGTCCGACACGCTGAGCAGGCACTGGCAATGTGCCCTCACGGAACCACCGATAGGCGGTATGCGGGTGCAC
>DOWQ01000143.1:10005-15820 GCA_003519485.1 Streptomyces sp.
TGAGCATAACGGGTAACCGACTACCGGTCACCAGACACCGTCACCGGTCGCTTTCAGCTCGTTGGGAGTGGAGTGCCTGTGCGTGCGAAGAGCCCCGACCCCCTTCTCGAACCGTTCCGTATCCGTCAACTGGCTTTGCGCAACCGTGTGGTCAGCACGTCGCACGAGCCGGCGTTCGGCGAGGACGGGCTGCCGAAGGACCGCTACCGCAGGTATCACGTGGAGAAGGCCCGCGGCGGCGCCGGGCTGACGATGATGGGCGGCTCCGCGGTGGTGTCGCCCGACAGTCCGCCGTCCTTCGGCAACCTGCTGCTCTACCGGGACGACATCGTGCCCTGGCTGCGCCTGCTCGCCGACGAGGTGCACGAGGCCGGTGCGGCCGTCATGTGCCAGATCACCCACCTGGGCCGGCGGACCAGCAACTACAGCGGGGACTGGCTGCCACTGGTCGCGGCCTCCCCGCTGCGCGAACCGGCGCACCGTTCCTTCCCCAAGGCCGCCGAGGACTGGGACCTGGACCGGATCGTCGAGCACTACGCCGAGGCAGCGGTCCGCTGCCGGGACGGCGGCCTCGACGGGATCGAGATCCAGTCCTACGGCCACTTCATGGACGGCTTCCTCTCACCCGCCACCAACCACCGCGAGGACGAGTGGGGCGGCACCCTGGACCACCGGACGGCCTTCCCCCGCCGGGTGATCCAGGCGGTCCGGGCGGCGGTCGGTCCCGAATTCGTGGTGGGAATCCGGATGATGATGGACGAGGACCGCCCCGACGGGCTGACCGCCGCCGACGCGCTGTCCGCCGCCCGGCACTACGTGGCCGACGGCATCGACTTCATCAGCACCATCAAGGGGTCGATCGAGAGCGACCACACCCTTGCCAAGGTGATCCCCTCCATGGGACAGCCCTCGGCGCCCTTCCTGGAGTTCACCGCCGGCATCAAGCGCGAACTCGGGATCCCGGTCATGCACGCCTCCCGGATCGCCGATGTCGCCACCGCCCGGTATGCCGTCCGCGAGGGACTGGTGGACCTCGTCGGGATGACGCGCGCCCAGATCGCCGACCCGCACCTGGTCAACAAGGTGGCCGCGGGCCGGGAGGACCGGATCAGGCCGTGCGTCGGCGCCAGTTACTGCCTGGACGCCATCTACGTCTCGGGTGACACCAAGTGCATCCACAACCCCGCGGTGGGCCGCGAACAGCGGCTCGTCCACGAGCTGTCCCCGACCCGCGGCCGGCGCCGGAAGGCCGTGATCGTCGGTGCCGGTCCGGCCGGCCTCGAGGCCGCGCGGGTGCTCGGCGAGCGAGGGCACGACGTGGTCCTGTTCGAGGCCAACGACACCCCCGGCGGGCAGGTCCGGCTCGCGGCCATGTCACCACGGCGCCGCGACCTGGTGGGGATCATCGACTGGCGGATCGCGGAGGCCAAGCACCACGGTGTGGACCTCCGCCTGGGGACGTACGCCGAGGGCGCGGAGGTACTGGCCGAGCACCCCGACCTGGTGATCGTGGCCACCGGCGGCACCCCGAACCGCTCCTTCCTCGCGCAGGGCCAGGAGCTGGTCTCCGACACCTGGGACGTCATGGACGGCTCCCTGCGACCCAAGGGCGAGGTGCTGGTCTTTGACGACCACGGCGGCCACCCCGGCCTGGACGCCGCCGAGACAGCGGCCCGGCGCGGCGCCCAGGTCGAGTTCGTCACGCCGGAGCGGAGCCTCGGTCCGGACGTCGGCAGCATGAACTCACCCGCCTACCTCAAGGCCTTCGCCGAACACGACGTCCGAATCACGCTCGCCTACCGGCTGCGCGGCGTGCACCGCACCGGCGACGGCCGGCTCGCCGCGCGGCTGCACAGCGAGTACGCCGACAAGGAAGTCGAACGGATCGTCGATCAGGTGGTCGTCGAGCACGGGACGCTGCCGCTGGCGGAGCTGTACGCCGAACTCCTCCCCGGTTCGACGAACCGGGGCGAGGTGGACCACGGCCGGCTGCTGGCCCTCGAACCGCAGTCGGTGGTGCGCAACGAGCAGGGCGGCTACCAGCTGTTCCGGATCGGTGACGCGGTGACCAGCCGCAACATCCACGCCGCTGTGTACGACGCGCTGCGGCTGTGCATGCCGGTCTGACCGCTCTCTCACAAGGACCCACATGAACCGGAACCACATTCCCGTCATCACCGAGGACGAGCTGTCCGCGCTGGTGTCCTGGCCCGACGCCGTCGCGGTCCTCGAACATGCCCTGTTGGAGGGCAGCGCCCCGGGCCGGACACCGCTGCGCTCCGCGGTCGATGTCAGCTCCGGGCAGCTGCTGATCATGCCGTCCGAGGTCGGTGCCGAGGTGGGCGTCAAGCTGGTCTCGGTCAGTCCCGGGAACGGATCGCGCGGCCTGCCCCGGATCCAGGGCGTGCACCTGGTGCTGGACGGGCCGACGCTGAGCCCGGTGGCGCTCGTCGACGCGGTGGGCCTCACCCTGCTCCGTACCGCCGCGGTCTCCGCCGTAGCTGCCCGGCACCTCTCGGAACCGTCGGCGCACCGGCTGGTGGTCTTCGGCACCGGACCGCAGGCGTGGAGCCATGTCCGGGCGCTGAGCGCCGTACGGCCCGTGCGCGAGGTGACCGTGGTGGGCCGTACGCCCCACAGGATCACGGCGCTGGTCGAGACCTGCCGGCAAGCCGGCTTCGAGGCCCACGCCGGCACCCCGGGCTCGGTGGCGGGGGCCGACATCGTCGCCTGCTGCACCTCGGCGAGCACGCCGCTGTTCGACTCGCGGCTGCTGCCCGACCACGCCACGGTCATCGCGATGGGCTCGCACTTCCCCGACGCACGCGAGGTCGACGCGGCCCTCGTACGCCGGGCGGCGGTCGTGGTGGAAAGCCGGGCCTCGGCGTTCGAGGAAGCCGGCGACATCCTGCTGGCGGTCGCGGACGGGGTGCCCGTCGAGGCGGCCGTCGACGGCGAGCTCGGCGAGCTGGTCCGGGGGGAGTTCTCCCCCGCTCACGCGGGGCCCCGGCTGTTCAAGAGTGTCGGCGAGGCGTGGAGCGATGTGGTCGTGGCGGGCGCGGCCGTATCGCGGCTACGGGAGCAGCTCGCGGACACCCCGGAGAACGTGGCCACTTGAGCCGGGGTGCACGCGCTCCGAGCAGCCGGCCGCTGCACCTGACTGAACCACCGAGCACCCGACGTCAGTACCTGAGCACGCTCGCCACCCCCCGCTTCCCGTATCCCGGACATGGAGGCACCCCATGAACGCTGCGACGTCATCAGCGCTCGACGACGCGCCGCTCTCGTCGTTCCACAAACGCCTGGCCCTGTACTCCTCGGGGGGGGCCGTTCCTCGACGGTTACGTGCTCAGCATCATCGGCGTCGCCATGGTGCAGATCAGCCCGCAGCTGGGGCTGTCCGTGACGATGGAGGGGCTGATCGGCGCCTCCGCCCTGATCGGCATCTTCTTCGGCGCCTTCCTGGGCGGCTATCTGACCGACCGGTTCGGCCGGCAGGTGCTGTACACGATCGACCTGATCGCCATCATCGTGTGCTCGGTCGCGCAGTACTGGGCAGACGATCCCATCTGGCTGTTCGTGCTGCGGCTGCTGATCGGCATGGCGGTCGGCGCCGACTACCCCATCGCCACCTCCCTGCTGGCGGAGTTCACCCCGCGGCGGTACCGGGGGCCGCTGCTCGGCGGTCTGATCGTGATGTGGTTCCTCGGCGCGGCAGTGGCATACGTCGTCGGGGAGATCCTGCTCCACTTCGGCGACCAGGGCTGGCGGTGGATGCTGTTCAGCGCGGCCATTCCGGCGACCGTCATCGTCCTGCTGCGGATGGGCACCCCGGAGTCACCGAGGTGGCTGGCCAACAAGGGACGTACCGACGAGGCGAACGCGGTGATGCTCAAGGTCTTCGGGCCCGGCGCGACCGTGGCCGACCTGTCGGCGCAAGAGGAGCGACGGGTCCGGCTGCGCGACCTGATGCGGTCCGGCTATGCGGGGCGGATGGTCTACATCACGATGTTCTGGACCTGCTCGGTCGTGCCGCTGTTCGCGGTGTACGCCTTCGGGCCGCGGATCCTGGACGCGCTCCGATTGGGCGGCCGGCTGGCCAACATCGGCTCCGCGATGATCACGGTGCTCTTCCTGATCGGCTGCGCGGTGGCCATGCTGCTGGTCAACCGGATGGGCCGACGGCCCCTGGTCATCCACAGTTTCGCCTGGTCGGGGCTGGCGCTGTTGTTCCTCGGGCTGTTCCCCCAGGCGCCCACCGCGGTGATCATGGCGCTCTTCGCCGCGTATGCCCTGCTCATCGGCGGAACCCAGGTGCTCCAGTGGATCTACCCCAATGAGCTGTTCCCCACGGAGATACGCGGCAGCGCCGTCGGCCTGGCCTCCTCGCTGAGCCGCATCGGCGCGGCGGTCGGCACCTACCTGGTGCCGCTGGCCCTGACCGGCTGGGGAATCGGCGGCACGATGCTCGCCGCTGCCGCCATCACGCTGCTCGGAGCGGTGGTGTCGGTCCTGCGAGCCCCGGAGACCCGGGGGATGGCGCTGCACGAGTCGGCGTCGCTCGCCCCGGAGGGGACGCCGGCCGGCGAGCAGGTGACCGAGGTGCGCTGAGGCGTACGGCAGAAGTGCTGGTCCAGGACGCCTCACGGTGGTCCCGGTCGGCCTGGGGCAGCCGCAGCGCCGGCGGCTGGTCCCAGCCGGCCGGGGGCCGGACATGCCCAGGATCGCCCGTACGTGTGGCCCGCCGTGCGGCGACCGAGCCGGTTCCGCTGAAGAGCGGCTGCACCGAAGAGGGGGAGGGGTTCGCGTTCCGCGGCTGCATGCAGGCCTGCGGGAGATCCTTCTGGGCCGTGGGACCGCTGTATGCGGGGCGTCGCCACCTCGGGAGGAGCTTGCTCGTCCACAGTGAGCGGTCAAGGCACACGAGAATGCCTACTCCTCGCCACTCTCAACTTATAGCGCACCAGGGGGCTTGCGGCAAGGCCCGGGTCGTGCCGCAGAATCATGGGCCGAGTCCGCCAGATCCTGCGCAAATGGGAGATTCACGAAGTGCATGTGTTGTTGTCAGTTCATGGGCCGTGCGGTGCCGTCGAGCCGGTGGGGGAACTCGCATTGCGGTCCTGGGCACTGCCGCGCCGAGGCGCTGGTGTGCGCGCCGCCGTACGCCGTAGGCGCGACCTCGGATCGGAGCTGATGGCATGAACCCCCTGACCACCAGCGCGTTCGACCTCCCCGACCATCTCTCTCCCAAGGCCGGCCCGGCGCTGATCGACGGCGACGAGCAGCACTTCGCGGCCATCGCCGAGAGTCTCGCGCAGGCGATCGCCGACGTGTCCGACCGCCTCGATGCCGAACGCATGGCGCCCGGCGGCATCGGCCGGGAGGCGATGGACCGGGACACGGAGATCCACCGGCTGACCGGTCGCCTGCGTGCCCTGCGTCGCTTCGGTCTGGATCTGTGTCTCGGACACATCGTCAGCGCCGACAACCCCGAGCCCGTGTACATCGGACGGCTCGGTCTCACCGACAGCGCGGGGCGTCGGCTGCTGCTCGACTGGCGCTCGCCCGCGGCTGAGCCGTTCTTCGCCGCGACCCACGCCAACCCGATGGGCCTGGCAAGCCGCCGCAGGTATCGCTGGGCCCGCGGCCGGATCAGCGACTACTGGGACGAGGTGTTCACCTCGGACGGGCTCGAAGGGCACGCCGCGCTCGACGACCAGTCCGCCTTCATCGCAAGCCTGGGCGGCAACCGGTCGTCCCGGATGCGAGACGTGCTCGGCACCATCCAGGCCGATCAGGACGCCATCATCCGGGC
>DOWQ01000371.1 GCA_003519485.1 Streptomyces sp.
GGCAGCGTGCGGATGGTGCTCGGCGGCATGTCCTGGCCGGGCGGCGGCCACACCTGGCCGCCGTCGAGGAGTACGCGGTAGGGGGTGCTGGTGCCCGCGCTCAGGCCGGTGACCGTGACCAGCGCGTAGTGGTGCCCGGCGACCTGCCAGCTGCGGGCCCTGCCACCGGCGTGCGTGCTCGCCGTGCCGCCCGTGCTCGCCGTGCCGCCCGTGCCAGCCGCGCCGCCCGGGCCGGCTTCGCAGCGGACCTCGACCTCGCAGGGGCCGTCCGTCTCGACCCAGACGGTGGCGGTGCCCTCGTCCACGTACCGCAGCAGCGGCCCCAGACGCAATCCGGCCATGGTGACCACCTCCCTCCGTCGCTCCGTACCGTACGGAACGACGGAGGGAGGTGCGAGTCTCCGGGCACGGGTGCCCGCCCGGGATCAGCAGCCGTTCAGCACGCCGCTGAGGGCGGACTTCTCGGCCGAGTCGACCGAGAGGTCGTAGTAGTGCTTCACGGAGACCCACATGCGCGCGTACATGCAGTGGTAGCCGGTGTTCGGCGGCATCCACTCCGCCGGGTCGTCGTCGCCCTTCGACTGGTTGACGTTGTCGGTGACGGCGATCAGCTGGGAGCGGGTGAGGTCGTTGGCGAAACCCTGCCGCTTGCTGGTCGTCCAGGAGTTCGCACCGGAGCGCCACGCCTCGGAGAGCGCCACGACGTGGTCGATGTCCACATCGGAGGCGGCGGTCCAGACGCCGTCGTCGTAGGCGGAGCGCCAGGTGCCGCTGACCGCCGCGCAGGCGCTGTCCTGCTGGACGTTCTCGCCGTCGCGTTCGAGCACCACCTCACGCGTGTTGCAGTTGTCGCCCTGAGAACTCCAGTGCGGGAACTTGTCACGGCTGTAGCCGTCGCTGGAGCCCTCCGCCTCGACGGTCAGCTGGCCCAGATAGGTGAGAGCGGTCGAGGCGCTCGGCGGGGTGGGCGGCTCGGCCTGTGCGGACGGAGCGGTCAGCAGCACGGTGCCGGTCAGCGCGGCCAGGCCCGCGACCAGCCCTGCTCGACGCGCGTAGATCCGGTACGGAGGAGTGTGCTTGCGCGTACGGGACATGGAAACTCCCTGCCTGTGGGGGACGTTGGCCGTCGGGGACTCGGCCATGGTGCCGACGCCAGGTGTCTTCGGGTGAGGCGTCAGGTAACAGATTGACGACATGGGCACGTCAGTTCAAGGGGGCCGACAAGCCGTCACCCGGCCGGAGCAGTCGCCACCGGGGAACATCCGTACGAGCAAGGCACCGACCGTAGGGTGACCATGTGTCACTCGCCGCCGACGACGTCCTGCTGCGCGTCAACCCGACGCTCGGGATCGTGCTGGCCCTGCTGCTCGTCGCCGCCGCGGGTGTCGCGGCCGTCGCCCGGCTCTCCGACTCCGGCCGCCGGGGCTACGCGCGTGCGATCGGCGCGGCCGGGCTGCGCGCGGCGCTCCAGCTCGCCGCCGTCTCGTACGTCATCGGCTGGGTCGTCGGCGCGGTGCCGCTGCTGCTCTGTTTCGTCGCGCTGATGTTCGCCGTTGCCGTAGGCACTGCGGGCCGCCGGGTGACGCGCAACCGCACCTGGTGGTGGGCGGCGCTGCCGATCGGCGCCGGGGTGCTGCCCGTGGTCGCCGTGCTGCTCCTGACCGGCCTCGTACCGCTGAAGGGCATCGCGCTGATCCCGGTCACCGGCATCCTGATCGGGGGCGCGCTCTCGGCGACCGTGCTGGCCGGCCGGCGGGCGCTCGACGAGTTGCACTCCCGGTACGGCGAGGTGGAGGCGGGCATGGCGATCGGGCTGCTGGACCGCGAGGCGCGGCTGGAGGTGGCCAGGCCCGCGGCGTCGGACGCGTTGCTGCCGGGTCTCGACCAGACCCGGACGGTGGGAGTGGTCACACTGCCGGGCGCGTTCGTCGGGATGCTGCTGGGCGGGGCGTCACCGGTGATGGCGGGGGCCGTACAGCTGTTCGTGCTGGTCGCGCTGCTGGCGGTGCAGGCCGTGGCGGTCGCCCTGGTGCTGGAGCTGGTGGCGCGCGGACGGCTGCACCGGAACGGGGCGGGCCCTGGATCAAGTAGGCTGACCGGCGCAGAAGGGGAGTAGCTCTTCGCCGGAACGTCGACATACCGCTCGGCCGCGCTTAGCGGGCAAACCGGGCCGGCGCCCGGGGGTGGGCGTGCCGTCGTATCGGCGCACCCGCCGGCGAGACCTTCGGCCGCAGTGTCCAGACGCTGCCGTGCCGAAGCGATCCCTGAAGTCCCTCAGGTTCCGCGGTCCGGCCCGGCAGCCCCGACCGATTGAGGAACCACCGCTGTGCTCAGCATCGGCACCATCGCACTCGTCTTCGGCGTCGTCTTCCTCGCCGAACTGCCCGACAAGACGGCACTCGCCGGACTGATGCTCGGGGCCCGCTACCGCGCCTCGTACGTCTTCGCGGGCGTCGCCGCCGCCTTCGTCGTCCATGTGGTGCTCGCGGTCGCCGCGGGCAGCGTGCTCACCCTGCTGCCGCAGCGACTGGTCCAGGCGGTCGTCGGCCTGCTCTTCCTCGCGGGCGCCGCGATGCTCCTGTTCAAGAAGGACGAGGGCGAGGAGGAGGTCCGCAAGCCCGCCGACCAGAGCTTCTGGAAGGTCTCCGGGGCGGGCTTCATGCTCATCCTGGCCGCGGAGTTCGGCGACCTCACCCAGATCATGACCGCCAACCTCGCCGCCCGCTACGACGACCCGCTGTCGGTCGGCCTCGGCGCGGTGCTGGCGCTGTGGGCGGTCGCCGGCATCGGGATCCTGGGCGGGCGCACGCTCCTGAAGTACGTACCGCTGAAGCTGATCACCAAGGTGGCGGCGGCGGTCATGCTGGCACTCGCGGTCTTCAGCCTGTACGAGGCGGTCGCGGCCTGAGNNGCGGCGGGCCGCCGCGGAACGGGTGGCGGCGGTGTGCCCGCGCGGCGCCGGGAGCTGGGGCGAGCACGCAGTGCCGACGGCGTCGCGCAGGAGCTGCCGGCGGGCCGCTGTCGGGGCCGCCGTGCCGTCGGATGCTGTCAGGTGCCGTCAGGCGCCGCCGAATGCCGTCAGGCGGAGAAGGTGAGCCGCAGCCCCGCGCCGTCAGTGGCGGCGATCCGTACCTGCTCCAAGTCCCGTACGTGGACCGTCGGTTCGTACGCAGCGGCCCGTGCGCCCACGCCCACGACGCGCATCCCGGCCGACCGGGCCGCCGCGATGCCGACCTCGGAGTCCTCGAAGACCACGCAGTCCGCCGGCGCGAAGCCCAGCTCGGCGGCGCCCTTGAGGAAGCCCTCGGGGTCGGGCTTGCTGGCGCTCACGCACTCGGCAGTGATCCGGGCGCTCGGAATCGGCAGCCCGGCCGCACCCATCCTGGCCGTTGCCAGGGCCGTGTCGGCGGAGGTGACGAGGGCGTGCGGCAGTCCTGCGAGCGCCGTCATGAACGCGGGCGCGCCGGTCACCGGCACCACTCCGTCCAGATCGGCGGTCTCCTGGGCGAGCATCCGCCGGTTGTCCTCGTGGTTGAGGGCGGCCGGCCGGTCGGGGAGCAGCAGCGCCATCGTGGCGTGGCCCTGCCGGCCGTGCGCGTGCCGGAGGACGTCCTCCGGGTCGAGCCCCAGCTCCCAGGCCCACCGCCGCCAGCAGCGCTCCACGACGGCGTCGGAGTTGACGATCGTGCCGTCCATGTCGAGCAGTACGGCGTGAGCGGTGAGGGTGGTGGCCGTCATCGGCTGGCTCCAGGGCGCGCGTTCGCAGAAAACAAGCGGTCCCGCCCGCCGGTCAGGGGTCACGGGCGGAACCACTTTGTTCCTCAACCATACAAAACGAGGGCCGTCAGCGCCAGTGGGCTCCCTGGGCGGTCGGGGAACGAGGGCGCGACAGGTCGGGCGAGGGCTGTGCGCGAGGCACGGGGAGTGCGGTGAGGCCTCCCGCGGAGCCGGGGCGTGCCGGCCGCGACCGGATGGCTACTTGGGATTCCTGGTGCGGCCTTCCAGGTCGCGGCGGGTCGTCGAGCCGTAGGTGCCCTTCTGGTCGCCGCTGACGCTGTAGTAGATCTGATAGTTGGTGATCATGCTCTCGTCGTCGCTGTCGTAGCTGCCGTCCTCGGCCACCCGGAAGCCCCACACCTGGTTCAGCCGCTTCTGCATCTCCAGGACGTCCGAGCCGGACATGCCCTTGCGCAGCGTGCGCGGCGAGTCCGGGGCCGGCCGGCGGCCGGAGTCCGGCGGGGGCGGGGTGGCCTTGCCCGTGGCGCGGGTCGGGGCCGGGGCGGGGGCCGCCGGGGCCGACACGGCGGGCGACTTGCTCGACGACGGCTTCGCGCTGGTGGCCGATGCG
>DOWQ01000042.1 GCA_003519485.1 Streptomyces sp.
CTTCCGCGCGCGGCACGGTGCCCGCCAGGGCGCGCCCGGCGGCGGCCGGATCGGCGGCGGCGGTGAAGAAGCCGCCCTCGGCGTTGCGCAGCACCTCCACCGCGCGGCCGTACTCCGCGCCGAGCGAAGCGCGCTCGGGCGAGCCGATCGGCAGCGCCCGTACGGCGTCGCGCAGCGACAGCACCTCCGGGGGCAGTTGCGCCAGCCGGTCGTCGAGCAGCGCCGTCACCTCGCCGTCCCGCCCCTCGACGAGCAGGACCGAGTCGGAGAGCACCAGATGCTCCACGCCCGAGTCGTCCCAGCGGGCCGCCACGACCGTCGCCTGCGGAGTGCGTACGTGAGAAAGGTCACAGCTCGAACGGTGGAAGTCGGCCGTGCGGGCGATGGACTCAGCGAGGCACTCCCGGAGCGTCATATCTCGGCGGGAAGCGGACAGTTCGAGCATCCTGCCGCCCAGTCGGGCGGTGAACCACGGGACGCCGTGCAGGCAGCCGGCCTCGTCCGGAGGCGGGGTCACCCCGTCCATCACGACCAGAGCGCCGCCCGAACCGGATGCCGGCAGAGCTACTGACGCGTAGTCCTCATTGGGGTGTTCGGGGTCGCCGGGGGCGGTGGTGAGGTCGATGCGCATGGCGCCAGTCTGCCGGACCCGGGTCGGCGCCCCGGTGGAGACCGTGACCTGCGGTAACAGGCGCCGGTTGTGGGGCGGATGCCGGAATTCCGCCGGAATCGACAACTCCGGAAAACCTGTGGGCGGGCATTTTGCCAGGCTGTTGAGGGGTTTTCCAACCGGCTCACCGCGCGGGGGCGCTGCCGCGTCGCCGCGGAGTTGGTCGCCAACTCCGAATTGCTGTTCACTCGTTCGGGTGGCCAGGCGGGTGATGGGCGCCCCTCCTGCATCGGTGCTGGAATGGTCGATCTCCGTGCCGGGTGGGGAGAACGCTCGTCGGCGCTCCGCGCCGAGATGGCACGAGTAATGCGGGCGAGCTGTCGGCACCTCGGCCCTGCGGAGACGAGACAAGATTGCGAGCACCGGTGCGAAGAATTCGGCCTCGGGGCAAAGAACGTAAGTCGGTACAGACCACGGACGCGGCCCCGGCACCGCCGGTCAAGCGCACCGCGCGAGTCCGGAACCGGCTCGTCCTGTCCGTCGCCGTCGTGGCCGCGGCCGTCGCCGGTGCGGGCGCTCCCGGGGTGGCCATCGCGTCCGGCGGCCTCACCGACTCCCAGCAGCTCGTCACACTCTCCGAACTCAACGCGCAGGCCGTCGTCCTCGCCCACGCGCTGGCCGACGAGCGCGACACCATGACGCGGTATGTGGCCGCCGGCCGGACCACCGCCTCCGGCGCCGCCGGGGTCTCCGAGAAGCGGCGGGCCGGCGTCGACCGCCGGCTCGACGAGATCCGCGAGAACGCCCCCACCGACCTCCAACGGCGGCTCGCCGAGCTGCCGGAGGCCCGCCAGGGGGCACTGGCCGGCAAGGGCACGGCCGCCGACACCTTCGCCGCCTACACGGAGCTGGTCCAGGCCCTGCACGCCGTCTCCGCCGATGTCGCCCGCAGCATCCCCGCGCGCGCCTCCGGCGGCCCGGCCGAGGCCCTTCCCTCGCTCGGCCGCGCCGTCGAACACGCCGCCGCCACCCGCACCCTGCTGCTCAGCAACCTCGTCTCCGGGGGCGGCGAGGGATCGCTGACCGAGACCGCGCAGCGCACTCACGTACAGGAACAGGCCGCGCTCGCGGACTTCGAGGAGACGGCACCGGCCGCCGCCCGCGAGAGCTACGGCGGCACGGTCAACGGCACCGAGACCACCGCCGCCGAGCGCTATCTCACCGACCTCACCGACCAGCCCCGGCTGTCGGACGAGGAGCTGGCCCTCGACCAGGAGAGCGTCGACACCGCGCTGTCCGGGCGCATCGACCTGATGCGCGCCGTCGAGTCCGCCCTCACCACCGCCGAGAGCACCCGGCTCGCCGAGCTCCGCGACGACGACGTCACCGCGCTGGAGCTGCGCATCGCGCTCCTCGCCGCCTGCATGCTGATCGCCATCGGCTCCGGTACGTCGGCCGCCCGCTCCATGACCCGGCCGCTGGCCGCGCTCCGGCTGGGCGCCCGCCGGGTCGCCGCGGACCCGGTCGGCGAGGAGCCCGTCCGGTTCACCGGCCGCAACGACGAGTACGCCGAGGCCGTGCGGGCCGTCAACGAACTCCGCGACAAGGCGGTCGCCTTCCACGCCACGGCCGAGCAGCTCGGCGGCGAGCGCGGCGGACTGCTCCGCGAGCAGCAGCGCCTCACCGACCAGCGCGCGGAGCTCGACCGGCAGCGGGCCGAGGTCGCCGAGCGCCTCACCGGCCTCCAGGGCCGCGTGCAGGGCAGCTTCGTCAACCTCTCGCTGCGCACCCTCGGGCTCATCGAGCGGCAGCTCGGCGTCATCGAGGCGCTGGAGGAGAGCGAGCGGGAGCCCGAGCGCCTGGACACCCTCTACAAGCTCGACCACCTCGCCACCCGGATGCGCCGGCACAGCGAGAACCTGCTGGTCCTGTCCGGTGCCGAGCACGGCACCGGACACAGCGGCCCGGTGCCGCTGCTGGACGTGCTGCGCGCCTCGGTCAGCGAGATCGAGCGCTACGAGCGCGTCCGCATCCAGTCGCTGCCGCCGCACTCCCGGGTCGCGGGCTTCGCGGCCGACGCCGTCAGTCACCTCGTCTCGGAGCTCCTGGAGAACGCCTCCGGTTTCTCGCCCCCGGAGACCGAGGTCGAGCTGTCCGGCTGGCTCCTGGAGAGCGGCGAGGTCATGCTCTCGATCCAGGACGAGGGCATCGGGATGACCACCGGCCGCCTGGCCGAGCTGAACGCCCGGCTGGCCGATCCCGACACCGAGGACGCCGACGAGGACGACGCCGCCTTCGGGCTCGGTCTGTACGTGGTGGCCCGGCTGGCCGCCCGGCACGGCATACGCGTCGAACTGCGCGACCAGAAGCAGCGCGGGGTGGCGGCGGTCGTCGTCCTCCCGACCGCGATCCTCCCCACCCGGCCCGCCCCGTCCGCCGCTCCGGCGGGCCGGACGGCTGTGTCCGAGGTGTCGCTGCCGGGCTCCGTTGCCGAGGCCAACTCCAACGACCTGCCGCGCCGCCGCGGCGGCCTGCACCGGCGCCCCGATCCGGCGGGGGGA
>DOWQ01000041.1 GCA_003519485.1 Streptomyces sp.
CGCCGGCCCGCCCGGACCGGGTACGGGCGCACACCCCCGGCGCACCGCCCGGACCGATGCCGGGACCGATGCCCGGGCCGGTGCCCGGAGCCCGGCTCGGAACCGCTTTCCGGCGTCGGCCGCGACTGCCGGCTCCCGCTACCGGGGGCAGTACCGGAGCCGGCCGGACGCCCGGTCCGCCGTCGGCTGCCGTACCGCGAACCGAACCTGGAGGCACCACCGGAAACGTGCCGGAGAACCGGCCCGGGAACGGGTCGTACGACGTGCGGGAAGCGGAACGGACAATGCCGCTGCGACCCGTCCCGCTGCAGGAAATGCCGGCGGCCGGAGAAGGCCGAGTCGGATGATGCCCTGTGGGTCCTCACCGTTAGACTTTCCCGCGGGGGCCGGCGCGTCGCACGACCGGCGCGTCGTCGTGGCGCGAAAGTATCGCGGTGATCCATGCCGTGATGGCGTCCGTTGGCCCCCGCGCACAGCACGTAGCGATTTCAACGGGGTGAATTTCCGACATGTCCGAAGCCCGAACCGACATGACCGAGGCGCGCCTTCAGGGCTCGTCCGCCCAGGGCACCGCACGCCTGGGCAAGCACCGCGGGCCGGCCGCGTCCGAGGACGCACAGGGCCCGGCGCGGGGCAAGCACCGCCGCCCGGCGACGGAGTACGGCTCCTGATCCGGAGTCGGTGAAGGAACGATACGGCTGTGGCCGCCGGGGCTCGTCCCCAGCGGCCACAGCCGTATGGCGGGCCACTGCCGAGCCGCCCCGGCGTCAGGCGTGCTCGACGACCGTGTCGGCCAGGACCGGGGCGTCGTCCCGGTCGGGCGCCGTCACCGAGACGAGGACCCGGCCCCCGTCCGGCCCTCGCTCCGGCTCCAGCTCCCGCCACATCCGGATGCACAGCGTCTCGCCCGGGAAGACCACGCCGGCGAAGCGGGCGGCGTAGCCGCGGACCCGGGCCACCTGCCCGCCGAGGAGCGTGTCGACCACAGCCTTGAGGGTGATCCCGTAGGTGCACAACCCGTGCAGGATCGGCTTGTCGAAGCCGGCGAGCCGGGCGAAGGCGGGGTCGGCGTGCAGCGGGTTCCAGTCGCCGGAGAGCCGGTACAGCAGCGCCTGGTCCCCGCGGACGCCGCGCAGCGTCGTACGGTCCGGCGCGCGGTCGGGCGGCAGGAGCCGGCCGGCGGGGCCGCGGCCGCCGCCGAAGCCGCCCTCGCCGCGGACGAAGAGCGTGGTGTCGCTGGTCCACAGCGGCCCTTCGGCGTCGGCGACCACGGCGTTGAGCACGATCACCGCCGCCCTGCCCTTGTCGTGCACGGCCGTGACCCGCGACGTCTGCGAGGCACTGCCACTGACGGGGAGCGGCCGGTGCAGCTCGATGCGCTGGCCGCCGTGCAGCACGGCGGCGAGATCGACGTCGAGGCCGGGCGCGGAGAGCCCTTCGGCGGCGGCGAGTGGACCGCCCGCGACGGTCGCGAAGGAGGGGAGTACGTGCAGCCGGCTCTCCAGCGTGTAGCGCAGCTCGTCCGGGTCGGTGGCGGGCGTACCGGCGCCGATTCCCAGGTGGTAGAGCTGAATGTCCTTGTGGTCCCAGCTGAGAGCGGTCCGGCGGGGCTCGGCCGAGAGGGCCCGGGCGACGTCGATGGGCATCGGTTGGGGGCTCCTTCGCCACAGAGTGCTGCTTGGCCACGGGGTGCTGCTCGGGCCGGAGGGTGCTGATCGGCCACGGCTGTCGGCCGGCCGCCGACTGCCAGGACGGTCGGCCCCGGGTCCTGCGCTCCCGCGTGCGGACGGCGGAAGACCCGGCACGGCCGTCCGCACCGTCGGTCGCGCCGGGGTCGTACCGTCCCGGCCCGAGCGCGAGCGAAGGGAGAACGTGTTCTCGCCGATGGGGCCATGTATAACGCACCTGCCGGGTGCTTGTGAAGGTTACTGATGACCGCTCAGTAGAGCCGTCGGCGAACCCGTACAACGGCCGCCCCGGTCGGCTCGCGCCAAAGTCCTGGCCGGGTCCCCGCAAAGCCGCGGCGGGTCTCCGGCCAGGCCCCGCCGGGGCCGGACCGAGGCCATCCGGAACCCGGCCGTGGGCAGATTGGGAACGAGTCGGCCAGGCCCCGGTCAGGTCAGGTCAGGCCCGTATCAAGTCCGCAGGTACGAAGCACCGTTGAGGTCCAGTACCGTTCCCGAGCTCCACAGCGCCTCGGGCGAGGCCAGCCACCGCACCGCCGCCGCGATCTCCGCCGGGTCCGCCACGCGGCCGTACGGGCTCTGCGCGCGGATCGCCTCGCCCTCCGGGCCCGTCAGCCGGTGCGCGACCCGGTCGGTCTCGATGAAGCCCGGCGCGACCGAGGCGACCCCGATGCCGTACGGGGCGAGCGCGACCGCCAGGGACTGGCCGAGCGCGTGCACGGCGGCCTTCGTCGCCCCGTACGCCGGATGGTCGGGCTCGCCGCGGAAGGCGCCCCGGGAGCCGATGTTGACGATCCGGCCGCCCGTGCCCTGCGTGATCATCCGTTGCGCCGCCTGGTGGCTGAGGTGCGCGGTGCCGAGCAGGTTGACGTCCACATGCCGCTCCCAGGAGTCCGCCCAGTCGGCGAAGCCCGTTGTGGCGGGCGGATGCGGGTGGTTGACCGCGGCGTTGTTCACCAACACGTCCATGCCGCCGAGCGCCTCGCACACGGCCTCCACCAGCCGGGCGGCCTGCCCGGGGTCGGCCACATCGGCGCCGAGGAGCACGTGTCCGTCGCCGTCCAGGCCGGCGAGCGTCGCCTCGGCCTCCGCGCGCCGCGTCCCGTAATGCACGGCCACCCGGTCGCCGTTCGCCGCGAACGCCCGGGCGACGGCCCGGCCGAGCCCGCGCGAGGCGCCGGTGACCAGCACCCGGCGCCCGCTGCCGGCGAAGGACGGCACTGCGGCCGCTGCCCCCTCGTAGAAGGCGGGCGAGGCCCCCTCCGAGGCGGCGATCGCACCCTCGGAGGAGTCGATCGCGGACCCGTCCGGCGAGGCGGGCACGGCGCTGTCCGAGGAGGCAGCCGCAAACGGTCCACCCGGAACGTGAGAGGCAGTTGTGGCGGATGTGGCGAACGGAGGGGTGGTCATGGCGTGCTTCCTTCCGTGGGGGCGGTGGTGAGCCGCACCACTCTACGAGTGCGCCCGCCCGACCGCCGGGTCCGCGACCACCCCGGATCCGACCACCTCGGGCGGCTCCCTGCGCGGCTTGGGCAGCAGCGCCACCAGGACCGTACTGAGCAGGATGAAGCAGGCCGCCACCCGGAACGCGAGCCCGTAGCCGGCGGCGGCCGCCGCCGCGGAGTCGGTGCCGCCCGTCGAGGCGATGCGGCCGGCCGCGACCGTCGCCAGGATCGACAGCCCGAGCGCCCCGCCGATCGTCCGGGAGGTGTTGACCAGGCCCGACACCGCGCCCATGTCCCGGGAGGCGACACCGGAGGTGGCCACGAAGGCGAGCGGGGTCATCAGCAGCCCCGCGCCGAACGACATCAGCACGGCCGGCCCGAGGATCGTACGGAGAAAGGTTCCGTCGGCGCCCATGGTGCTCTGCCAGCCGAAGCCCACGACGGCCAGCAGCCCGCCGGCCACGACGAGCAGCCGGGGCTCGGTCCGGTCCATCAGCCGGGGCGCGAGCTGCGAGCCGATCATGATCGAGACCGTGTGCGGGAGGAAGGCGACACCCGCCTGGACCGGGGTGAAGTCCAGCACGTTCTGCATGTACAGCGACAGGAAGTACCACATCGCGAAGAAGCCGGTGCCGCAGACGAGGAACACCGTGTTCGCGGACCACACCGAGCGGATACGGAACAGCCGCAGCGGCATCAGCGGCTCGGCCGTCCGCGCCTCGACGAGGACGAACACCCCGAGCGCGGCGAGCCCGCCGAACAGCGGCAGCAGCGCCCCGGCGGCGGTCCAGCCGCGTGCCTCGGTCTGCGCGATCCCGTACGCCAGCGCGCCGACGCCCGCCGTGACGAGCACGGCGCCGGGCAGGTCCAGCCGGCGGGCGGCCCGCTCGCGGAGCTCCGGCAGCCAGAGCGCCGTGCCGGCCAGCACCAGGGCCCCGACCGGCACATTGATGAGCAGCACCCAGCGCCAGGACAGGGCGTCCGTGAGCAGTCCGCCGACGAGGCCGCCGGCCGCGCCGCCGCCGGTGCCGACGGCCGTCCACAGACCTATCGCCTTCACCCGGGCCGGTCCTTCGGGGAAGGAGGTGGTGAGGATGGTGAGCGTCGAGGGAGCGAGCACGGCCGCGCCGATGCCCTGCACCGCACGCGCCGCGACGAGTTGCCACGGCTCCCGCGCGAGGCCGCCCGCGAGGCTGGCGGCGGTGAACAGCCCGAGGCCGGTCAGGAACACCCGCTTGCGCCCGAAGAGATCCGCCGCCCGCCCGCCGAGCAGCATGCAGCCGGCGAAGGTGATGATGTAGGCGTTGGCCACCCATTGCAGGCCGCTCTCGTCGAGACCGAGGCTCACCCGCACCGAGGGCAGCGCCACATTCACGACGGACACATCGAGGACGACGAGGAACTGGCCCGCGCAGGCAGCCACCAGAGCGGCCCACACGGCGGGGTTCGCCGAGCGGTTCACGGCGGTGCGTTTCTTCATGGCCGCCATGGTCTCGTCACGGCCGCCCCGTCCGCATCCGGATTCAGGATGAGCCNNCACCGCACGCGCACCTCCCCCGTCCACAGCACGCACCACACGCACAGCCCGCCGCAGGCGGCAGCCGGTCGTCCCCTCCTCACACGACCGCACACGCGCGACACGACCGCACACGCGCGGCGCGTACGTCACGCGCTGCCGCCCGCGCACGCGCACGCGGGCCGTCACGGCTCACCGCGAGCACGAGCACCACGAGCACGCACCACGAGCACGACCACCCAGAGCAGCACGAGCACCCCGAGCAGAAGGACACCCATGGCCACGCAGCCGACCCTCCGCCCGCACCCGGACGTACTGGCCGCGTTCGAGGCGGCCAAGGGCTTCATGCCGGTGGACGAGGGGCTCACTCTGTACGCCGCCGCCGCCCGCGCGGCCACGCTCGGGCTGCCGCTGCTCGAGGTCGGCACCTACTGCGGCCGGTCCACCGTCCTGCTGGCGGCCGCCGCCCGTGAGGCCGGCACGGTCGCCGTCACCGTCGACCACCACCGCGGCTCGGAGGAGCAGCAGCCCGGCTGGGAGTACCACGACACGAGCGTCGTCGACCCGGTGACCGGCCGGATGGACACCCTCCCCGCCTTCCGCCGGACGCTGCACGCCGCCGGTTTGGAGGACCACGTGATCGCGGTCGTCGGCCGGTCGCCGCAGGTCGCGGCGGTGTGGGGCCGGCCGCTCGGCCTCGTCTTCATCGACGGCGGACACACCGACGAGCACGCCACCGCCGACTACGAGGGCTGGACGCCGCACCTCGCGCCCGGCGGCCTGCTGGTCATCCACGACGTCTTCGCCGACCCGGCGGACGGCGGCCAGGCCCCGTACCGGATCTACCGGCGCGCCCTCGGGCCGGGCGGCTTCACCGAGGTGTCCGCCACCCGATCGCTGCACGTCCTGCGCCGTACGGCGGCGGATGACTGATCGGCGCGGATAGCATCACCAAGGTGTCGAACGGCAGCAGTTCTCCCAACCCCCGCCGCATCCGCGGCAGCGTCGCCATCACCCTCGCCGCGCTGGTGCCGGCCTGCTTCGCGGGCTGGCTCCTCTGGCAGGCGGTGAGCGGCCCGGGCGACGGCGGCAGCGCCACCCCGAGCCCGGCGGCGTCCGGGAGCCGGTC
>DOWQ01000260.1 GCA_003519485.1 Streptomyces sp.
GGGCCCCCGCCGTCCCTTTCGCCCCCGTCGCCCCGGACCGGGCCGGTGACGAGGTGCGGCAGCCCGCGCACGACCGCGACGGGCAGCCCCTCGGCCTTGCCCTTCACCAGGTCGCCGGCGGCGGCCAACTCGTCCGCGGTCGCGACGACGGTCGCCGTCAGCGGATTGCCGTGCGCGTCGGTGCCGCCGCGCAGGTCGTCGAGGACCCGCACCCCGGAGGCGCCGATGGCGACATCCGTGAGCCCGTTGCGCCAGGGGCGGCCGAAGGTGTCGGTGACGACGACCCCGACATCGACGCCGAGTGCGTCGCGCAGCCCGGTGCGTATCGCGCGCGCCGACGCGTCCGGGTCCTCCGGCAGCAACAGCACGGTTCCCGCAGGAGTGTTCGACGCATCGACCCCGGCCGCGGCCATGACGAGCCCGTGCCGGGTCTCGACGATCCGGGTCGGCCCGCGCCGGGCCACGAGTCGTACGGTCTCGGCGTCGATGGCCGACTCGCGGTCCGCGGCCTCGACGATCCGGCCCTCGGCCTTGCTGACGATCTTCGAGGTGACCAGCAGGACGTCACCGTGCGCCAGGCCCGGCATGCCGGTCGCGGTGGCGGCGTCGGCCACCAGCTTGGCCAGTTCGTCCCCGGCGAGCACCTCGGGCATCCCGGGGAGCGCCCAGACGCGGTAGGCGGGCACCGCGGTCTCCCCGGTCACGCCCGTACCTCTTCGGCGAGCGCGAGCGCCGCGCGCGCCATGTCCGCGGTGGCGTCCAGGTCGGTCATCATCAGCGGCACCGCGCGGCAGCGGATGCCCGCGGACTCCACCTCGCCGGCCGTGGCCGCGTCGGCCGTGTCGACGAGCCAGCCGTCCAGCAGGCCGGAGCCGTAGTGCCGGGCGACGGCCGCCGCCGTGGATTCGACGCCGACCGCGGCGAGCACCTTGTCGGCCATGCCGCTCACCGGGGCGCCGCCGACGATGGGGGAGAGGCCGACGACCGGCACGCCCGCGTCGGCGATGGCCTCGCGGATGCCGGGCACGGCGAGGATCGTGCCGACGCTGACGACGGGGTTGGACGGCGGGAAGAGGACGAGGTCGGCCCCGGCGATGGCCTCCAGGACGCCGGGGGCCGGCTTGGCCTGGTCGGCGCCGACGGGCACGACGGCGTGCGCGGGCATCGAGGCGCGGTGCCGTACCCAGTACTCCTGGAAGTGCACCGCCTTGCGGCCGCCCTGGCCCGCCGGGCCCTCGTCGTCGCCCTCCGGGGTGTCGATCAGCACATGCGTCTCTACCCGGTCGTCGCTCATGGGCAGCAGCCGCACGCCGGGCTGCCAGCGGGCGCACAGCGCCTCGGTGACGGCGCTGAGCGCGTAGCCGGCGGCGAGCATCCGGGTGCGGACGATGTGGGTGGCGAAGTCCCGGTCGCCGAGGCCGAACCAGCCCGGTCCGACGCCGTAGGCCGCGAGCTCCTCCTTCACCGTGAAGGTCTCGTCGGCGCGGCCCCACCCCTGGCCCTCGTGGATGCCACCGCCGAGCGTGTACATCACGGTGTCGAGATCGGGGCAGACCTTGAGCCCGAACAGATGGATGTCGTCACCGGTGTTGCCGATGACGGTGATGTCGGCGTCGGGGCTTGCCGCTTGGAGACCGCGGAGAAAACGGGCGCCGCCGATGCCGCCGGCCAGAACCACAATGCGCATAGGGACAGTCTGTCAGCCGAAGGCTGTTCCGTTGAGGGCGGTGGTGGGTGACGGGCGGGCCTGTCAGCCGAAGGCTGTTCCGTTGAGGGCGGTGGTGGAGCGCGCCGGTGGGGAGGCCCGTCAGCCGGAGGCGGCCCCGCCCAGGCAGGCCCGGGCCTCGGGCCGCGCGGTGCCCGGCGGGTGCATGGGCATCGCGGTGAGGCCCGGGAAGTAGATGTGCAGACTGACGGCCGGTACGAGCGCGTCGTTGACGACCTCGTGCACGTAGCCGGGGGCGAACACCCGCTGCGCCCCGGCGCGGAGTTCCCGCCGGGCGCTGCCGGAGTGTTCGGTCAGGGCGCCGTCGAGGACGGTGAGCACCCCGGAGGACGGCCCGTGGTCATGGGCGCCGCTGGCCTGTCCCGGGAGCCAGCTGAGCAGCCAGACCTCGTAGCCGGGGCCGGTGCGCAGCCGGTGGTACCAGCGGCTGGTGGCGTCGTACTGGACGAGTGGTGCCCAGGACGGGCGGTCGCGGGCGAGGGAGTGGGCCAGCCCGGCGAACTCCGCGACGGTTGCGGGGTGCGCGGGTACGGGCGGCAGGAGGTGCGGAATGGCGAGCGGGTCGCCGGCGATCTGGACGTCGCTGTTCATGGAGTTCTGTTCCTCGGCGGGAAGAAGAGCTGACGGGCTGGGGGTGTGGGATCAACAGCCGGAACAGCGACAGCGACAGTGGGCGCCCGGGGCACAGCGGAACGCGGCACCGCAGGAGCGGTGGGGGCGAATCCGGGAGGGGGCGTACATCACTGGCATGACAGCAAGAAGAACTGTTCCCGTTGCCCGTTGTCAACCAAGCGCCCCTTTTTATGCCGATGGTTCACCTCATCCGGTTACTCCGTGCGGCGAAAGGTTTGTGCAACGGGGATCGGGGACAGGTGGCGCAGCAACCACAGCGGTGGCGGCCGTTGCGCTTCTGTGATCCGGCTGTGATCATTTTTCCCCCGGTGGGCAGGGGTGCGGCGACCGCCGTGGCCACTGGTGGTCCTCCTTCGGGGAGGTGGTGGAGCGCGAAGGCTGAAGGCCGTCATGGTTTAGGCCGATTTGAACACTTTCCGCAAAGCCTTGGTTCCCCAGAGTGAATAAGGGGCCCAATAGCAGATCTCGGCTTGACTGGCGCGGATCGGCGCACTTGTAATTTCACTCGTGTCGTTCGGCCGTTACCGGCAACGGCAGCATCACGGGGAAGCAAAGACAGACGAGGGGCGCACATGACCGAGCTGTTCCAGCAACTGCTGGTCGAGGAGGCGGATGAGGAGCTCGGGTGGCAGGAGCGCGCGCTGTGCGCCCAGACCGACCCCGAGTCTTTTTTCCCGGAAAAGGGCGGTTCCACTCGTGAAGCGAAGAAGGTCTGCCTGGCGTGCGAGGTTCGTTCCGAGTGCCTCGAATACGCCCTGGCCAACGACGAGCGCTTCGGCATCTGGGGCGGCCTCTCCGAGCGGGAGCGCCGCCGGCTGAAGAAGGCCGCTGTCTGACGGTCCGACAAACCGCGACAACCGCGCGTATAGCCCTCGGTCCGCCTCCCCCGGCTCCCAGTGGGGACGCGGACCGCTGTGCGACTGCAGGCCGGGGGCCGGCCGGGAGCCGTTAGTGTGGGGGCCCGTCCGAGACGTACCCGGCTCCCCACGGAGCGCGTGCGTCCACCGCAGTCCAGCGAACCGGGGCCCGTACCTCGATGTCCGTGCACAGCCAATCGGCGCACAGTCAACCGGCAGCCCACTACGGAGCGGCCGCACCTGAGCATCCGCGGCATGTCGTCACCGCCGTGCTCGTCTCCCACGACGGCGCTCGCTGGCTCCCCGAGGCGCTCGCCGGGCTGATCGGCCAGGAGCGCCCGGTTCAGAACGTCATCGCCGCGGACACCGGCAGCGCCGACGAGTCCGCCGCACTCCTGACCGAGACCCTTGGTCCGGATCGGGTGCTGCATCTCGCGCGCCGCTCCGGATTCGGCACTGCCGTCGACGAGGCGGTCCGTACGGCCGGCGTCCTCACCCCCGACGACCTGCCGTATCTCAAGCGCCCCAGTGGCTGGGACCCGGCCACCCGCACGTGGCACGACGACGCCTACGACCTGCCCGACCTGCCGCACGGCGAGCCCGTGCAGTGGCTGTGGCTGCTCCACGACGACTGCGCGCCCGAGCCGGACGCGCTCGCCGAGCTGCTGCGGGTCGTGGAGTCCTCACCGTCCGCCGTGATCGTCGGTCCCAAGCTCCTGGGCTGGTACGACCGCCGGCAGCTCCTCGAAGCGGGCGTCACCATCGCCCGCAGCGGCCGGCGCTGGACCGGCCTGGACCGCCGCGAGCAGGACCAGGGCCAGCACGACCAGGTCCGCCCGGTGCTGGCGGTGTCCACCGCCGGCATGCTGATCCGGCGCGACGTGTGGGAGGAGCTCGGCGGCTTCGACCGCCGGCTGCCGCTCATGCGGGACGACGTCGACCTGTGCTGGCGCGCCCAGTCGGCGGGCCACCAGGTGCTCATCGCCCCCGACGCGATGCTCCGGCACGCCGAGGCGTCCGCGCGCGAGCGCCGGCCCATCGACTGCATCGGCCGGTCGGTCGCCAACCCGCACCGCGTCGACAAGGCGGGCGCCGTCTACACGATGCTGGCCAACACGCGCGGCGCCACCCTGCTGTACGTGATGTTCCGGCTAGTCCTCGGCACCCTGCTGCGCACCCTGGCCTATCTGGTGGGCAAGGTGCCGGGCCAGGCGCTGGACGAGATCGCGGGTCTGTTCGGGGTACTGCTCCGGCCGGAGCGGATCCTCGCCGCCCGCCGCCGGCGCGGCCGGCCCGCCGTCGAGGCGAGCGAGCTGCGGCCGCTGTTCCCGCCGGCCGGCGCGACCGTACGGGCCACCGCCGAGGCGGTCGTGGGCAACTTCAGCGGCAAGCCCGAGCCCGACTCGGCCTCCGGCGGCAGGCACGGCGCCGTGGAGACGGGGCCGGGCGGCGACGACGCCGACTTCCTGGAGATCGAACAGTTCGCACGGCTGAAGCGGATCGCGCGCCGGCCGGGGCCGGTGGTCTTCCTCGTCCTGCTGCTGGTCTCGCTCATCGCCTGCCGCGGGCTGTTCGGCGGGGGCGCGCTCTCCGGCGGCGCGCTGCTGCCCGCGCCCCCGGACGCCTCTGAGCTGTGGGCGCGGTGGACGGTGCTCTGGCAGCCGGTCGGCACCGGCAGCACCGAGTCCGCGCCGCCCTATCTGGCCGTCATCGCCGCGCTGGCGACCCTGCTGTTCGGCAGCACCGGCGCTGCCATCACGCTGCTGCTCGTCTGCTCGGTGCCGCTGGCCGGCCTCACCGCCTATTTCGCCTCCCGGCCGCTGGTGGAGTCGCGGCTGGTACGGGCCTGGGCCGGCGTGGCGTACGCCTTCCTGCCGGCCGTGACCGGGGCGCTCGCGGGCGGCAAGCTGGGCACCGCGGTGCTCGCCGTGCTGCTGCCGCTGATGGCTCGCACGGCTGTCGCCGCG
>DOWQ01000255.1:0-7030 GCA_003519485.1 Streptomyces sp.
CAGGACTCTCCATCGACGTAAGGATCAAATGACCTCCTCTTCTTCCCCTTCCCAGGATGCTCAGCGCTTTCCGCAGAACGAATCGGCAAGTCTCCGGGCCGACGCCCTGATGGAAGAGGATGTCGCGTGGAGCATTGACACCGACGAGAACCACGACGGCGAGCAGCACGACCGCGCCGACCGTGCGGCCCTGCGCCGCGTCGTGGGGCTCTCCACCGAGCTCGAGGACGTCACGGAGGTCGAGTACCGGCAGCTGCGCCTGGAGCGCGTGGTGCTGGTGGGCGTCTGGACATCCGGTACGGCGGACGACGTGGAGAACAGCCTCGCGGAGCTCGCAGCGCTGGCCGAGACGGCTGGTGCGATGGTGCTGGACGGTGTCATCCAGCGCCGCGACCGGCCGGACCCCGCCACCTACATCGGCTCGGGCAAGGCCATCGAGCTGCGGGACGTCGTCCTGGAGACCGGGGCCGACACCGTCGTCTGCGACGGTGAGCTCACCCCCGGCCAGCTCATCCACCTGGAGGACGTCGTCAAGGTCAAGGTGGTCGACCGGACCGCCCTGATCCTCGACATCTTCGCCCAGCACGCCAAGTCCCGGGAGGGCAAGGCGCAGGTCTCGCTCGCGCAGATGCAGTACATGCTGCCGAGGCTGCGCGGCTGGGGCCAGTCGCTGTCCCGGCAGATGGGTGGCGGTGGCACCGGTTCCTCCGGTGGCGGCATGGCCACCCGTGGCCCCGGTGAGACCAAGATCGAGACCGACCGGCGGCGGATTCGCGAGAAGATGGCGAAAATGCGCCGGGAGATCGCCGAGATGAAGACCGGCCGGGACATCAAACGGCAGGAGCGGCGGCGCAACAAGGTGCCCTCGGTGGCCATCGCCGGATACACCAACGCGGGCAAGTCCTCGCTGCTGAACCGGCTGACCGGCGCGGGTGTGCTGGTGGAGAACTCCCTGTTCGCCACCCTGGACCCGACCGTGCGCCGGGCCGAGACGCCCAGCGGCCGGCTCTATACGCTCGCCGACACCGTCGGGTTCGTCCGGCACCTGCCGCACCACCTGGTCGAGGCGTTCCGCTCCACCATGGAGGAGGTCGGCGACTCCGACCTGATCCTGCATGTGGTGGACGGCGCGCACCCGGCTCCGGAGGAGCAGTTGGCCGCCGTGCGCGAGGTGGTCCGGGAGGTCGGCGCGCTGGACGTGCCGGAGATCGTGGTGATCAACAAGGCGGACGCGGCAGATCCGCTGGTTCTTCAGCGGCTGTTGCGGATCGAGAAGCACGCGATCGCGGTGTCGGCCCGCTCGGGCCAGGGCATCGAGGAGCTCCTGGCCCTGATCGACGAGGACCTGCCCCGGCCCCGGGCGGAGATCGAGGCGCTCGTGCCGTACACGCACGGCGGCCTGGTCTCCCGGGCCCACGCCGACGGCGAGGTCATCTCGGAGGAGCACACCGGACAGGGCACGCTGCTCAAGGCCCGGGTGCACGAGGAGCTGGCGGCGGACCTGGCACCGTACGCCCTCGCCGGGCAGGTGCCCGCTCCGTAACGAGCCGCAGGTTCAGCACGACGAACGAGGCCCGCGGCCACCGGAATTCTCCCGGTGGCTGCGGGCCTCACCCGTGTGCCGCCGCTACTTGGCGAACTTCTCGCTGACGGAGTCGAAGACGGCCTCGGCGCCCTCGCCGAGGTGCGGCCCGGCCAGCCAGCCCGCCGTCACCGGCCCGATGGAGGTGTTCGACACCAGCGCCGGCTCGCCGCCGTCCAGCTTGGCGAACCAGCCGCCGCCGGAGGAGCCACCGGTCATGGTGCAACCGATGCGGTACATGGTCGGCTGCGACTCGAACAGCGTCAGCCGGCTCGGCTGGTCGACGCAGTGGTGCATCTTCACACCGTCGAACGGCGGCGCGGCCGGGTAGCCCCAGGCGCCCATGCTGCCGATGTCCTTCACCGCGGGGGCGTCGAACGCCACCGGCAGAGCGGCGCCGACGGTCTCCTCCAGCGACTTGCCGCCGCCGTTCTCCGGCTTCACGTGCAGTACGGCGTAGTCGTACGGCGCGCCCGCGCCACCCGACGCGGAGCCCTCGGAGATCCATTCCTGCGAGGTGGAGGTCCAGTCGGACCACCAGATCCCGTACGGGGCGATCTCCTCGCGCGGAGTGTTCGCCACCTCGGCGGCCTCGACGCCGTTGTCGTTGTACGACGGCACGAAGACGATGTTGCGGTACCAGCCGCCCTTCTCGCCGGCGTGCACGCAGTGTCCGGCGGTCCACACCATGTTGGACTTGCCGGGGTTGGCCGGGTCCTTCACGACCGTGGCCGAGCAGACCATCGAGCCCTTGGGGCCGTCGAAGAACACCTTGCCGACCGCCGCCGCGTTCTCGTGGTACGGCGTGGCGACCTCCTCGGCCTCCACCGGCTCGGGCGCCGGGTCGGTGACGCCCTGGTCCGCGGAGATGTCGGACGGGACCGTCTTCTCCGGCTCCTCCGCGTCCCTCATCCGGTCGGGCTTCCAGAGGTCCTCGATGATCGGGTTGATGAAGTCGTTGGCCTCGCGCAGCCAGTCGTCCTTCTTCCAGTTCTTCCACTCGCCGTTCCGCCACTTGTCGACATCGACACCCAGCTCCTTGAGCCGTTCGCCGAAGTCCTCGGGCAGGGCGAGGTCGTCCTTGCCCTTCTGGTCAGCGGCCGCGCTGGCCGCGTCGCTGGCGCTGTCGTCCGTCGGACCGCACGCGGTGGCCGTGACCGCGAGCACAGCGGCGAGCGCGGCTGCGGCGAGAGCCGGCCTGCGTATCGATGCCATGGGTGGAACTCCCCGTGGGTGCTCGAAGATGGAATTGTCATGCACGCCGACACAGGCGCGGGAACCACTATGCCGGTGCCGTCCAGGACGACCGCGGGCGGGGCTCCGGTTCCCCGCCCGCCCGTGAACGATCTTCCCGGCCGCCCGTGTTCTCCACTGACCGCCGTCGTTGGTACCTACGGGGAAGAGGCGAGCGGTGTTCAGGAGGACCGAAGACGTGGCCGTGACGGAGTCCCCGCCGGCCGGCCGGGCCGGCGGCGGGCAGGAGGGCGGTGCGCGGGAGGGCAGCGCGCGGCGGCGAGAGCCGCGGCGTGAGCCGGCGGCCCTCACGTACGCCGGTCCGCTGCCGGTCGTGCCGGTACGGGCCCGCGGTCTGACGATCGAGGGCGCGGACGGGCGCCGCTATCTCGACTGCTTGTCCGGCGCCGGCTCGTCGGTGCTCGGCCACAACCACCCGGTGGTGCTGGAAGCGATCCGGTCCGTCCTCGACTCGGGCGCGCCGCTGCACATCCCGGACCTGACCACCCCGGTCGGGGAGGACTTCACCACCGAACTCCTCCGCACCCTGCCGGGCGAGCTGGCGGACGGGGCGGGAGTGCGGTTCTGCGAGCCGGGCGGCGCGGACGCCGTCGAGGCGGCGCTCGAACTGGTCCGTACGGCCACCGGCCGCGGCGGACTGCTCGCGCTGTCCGGGGCGTACCACGGGATGGGGCAGGGGGCGCTCGAAGCATCGGCGGGCGCGCAGGGCCTGTGCGTCACGCGGCTGCCGGATCCGTACGACAGCCGCTGCCCGCGCGGGACGTGCGGCGACCGGGCCGCCGGGCGACCGGCGGAGGACCTGCTCCCCGGATGCTTTGGCTCCGACCCTGGGTCCGGGCGCGGGGCGGGGCGTCTCGCTGGGGTACTGGTCGAGCCGGTCCGGGACGAGGGCGTCGTGCCCGTACCGGACAGTTGGCTGCGGCGGATCCGCGAGCTGACCGCCGAGCGGGGTGTTCCGCTGATCGCCGACGAGGCGCGGACGGGCCTCGGGAGGACCGGCGTCTTCTGGGCGGTGGGGCACAGCGGGATCGTGCCCGATGTGATGGTGCTGTCGACGGCGATCGGCGGCGGCCTGCCGCTCGCCGTGGTCGTCCACCGGGAGGAGCTCGGCACCGGCCGGCCGGCTGCCCCTGCGGGTGCCTTCCGCGGCAACCAACTGGCGCTGGCCGCGGGCGCCGCGACCATGGCGTACGTCCGCGAGAACCGGCTCGCGGAACGGGCGGCTGACCTCGGGGACCGGATGCTCCGGCGGCTGCGGGAGTTCGCGGCCGGGCAGCCGTACGTCGGCGAGGTGCGGGGCCGCGGGCTCATGATCGGCGTGGAGCTGGTCGATCCCGGGGCGGCGGGCCCGGGGTGCCCGGGTCGGGCGGCCGGAGGCGAACCCGCCGACGCCGTAACGGGTCACGTCTCACCGGTGGCAGGCGGCAGCGGCCCCGTCGAAGACCTCTCCGGGGGAGGTGGCCACGACATCCGTGACCGGGAGACGGCCGACCGCGACGCGGGCGGCTGTGATTGCCACGAGCCCGACTTCGGCATGCGCGTCCCGGGCGGGCCCGCCGTCGGTGGACCCGGCCCTCGCGGCCCGGTGCTCCATGGGACGGCCGGAAGGACGGGCCCGGCTCATCTCCCGGCGCCGGAGTTCGCGGCGGAGGTGCGGCGGGAGTGCCTGCGCCGAGGCCTGATCGTCGGCCTCGGGGGGCGGAGTTCGGGCGTGATCCGCCTGCTGCCCCCGCTCACGGTCACGGACGAACAGGCCGACGCCGTCCTCGACCGGCTCACCGCCGCGATCACCGCGACGGCCAGATCCTGGGAGCGCGGCGGCAGTGCACGGACCGTGCCACGACCGCTGTGGCTGCCGGGGGCAGGAGCCCGCCGGTGACCGGGCACGCAGGGGGTCCGGGCCTCGTTCCGGACCGCCCGCGTCGCACCGGGCCGAGACCCGAAGCCCGGCGGGCCCGCTGTCGCCACCGACCCCATGCGCGGAGCGGCCTGCGCCGTCCTCAAGCCGTCGCAAGCCACCGAGCCCGTCCACGGGCCGGGCCGGGCCTGCCGAGTCCGGTTCGGCTGAGTCCCGTCCACGTCGGCCGAGTTCGGAGGCCTGCCGCGCTCGATCCGGGCACAGCCCTGTCACGCATCGGGCCGGTCCGACTCCCTCACCCGGACCGCGGCCGACCGCCGCGCCGCCCGCACGGCCGCGAACAACCCCGCACCGTCCATGAGATCCGTCCCGCTACGAAGGAGACTGGCGCCCCGCCCCCACGCTCTCGCCGGGCCCGGCGCGCCGACCAGGACATGAACGTACGCACCACCGGCCCCGAAGCCGCAGCCCCCCGCACCGCCCCCGTCGTCGCAGCGGTCACGGTGCCGTTCACCGGCCCCGGGACAGCCGCCCCGGGGACAGCCGCTGCCGAACACCGGGCCGCAGCACCTGCCGACGCTCCCACGGACGCCCGCACCGCGGACGTACCCACCGCCACCCCGGAAGAGCCGGCCCCCGAACCGGCCGCGGCCCCACCCCGGGCACCCCAGGCATCCCCGGCCTCCGAGCCCGCTGCCGCCTCGATCTCCGACCAGACCTCCGCAGCGCCCTACGAACACACCGTCCCGCGGCAGCACACCGTCGTGGCCGAGCCGGCCGCCCGTATCCCCGACGCCTTGGAGCACCCCGACCCCCGGCGCGCCGCCGACGCGTCCGCCGCCGAGAATCTGCTGCGCTGCTGGGTCCGCGAGAGCGGCGTGGCCGCGCCGCTCGGCGACACCCTCCGCATCCCGCTGTGTTCGACCGGCACCGCGCTGCTCGTCCCCGTCCGTTACTGGTCGGCCACCGGCTGGCACCGCTTCGGCGCGCCCGTACTGGAGAGCGGACCGGCCGGAGCGCCGGCCGTCGACGCGGTGACCCTCGCGGCGCTCCTCGGCAGGGAGGCGCCGGGCGGCGTGGAGCCGGCCGCTCGCGAGGACGGCGCCGATCTCGTGGGGCGCGTCGCCGACTCCGTACGCCGCACCGCCGAGTTCATCGCCGACCGGCGGGCCCGCCCCACGGCCACCCTCGCCGACGCGCGCTTCCTCGACGCCGAGCAGTCACTCGTCCTCGGCCATCCCCTGCACCCGACACCCAAGAGCCGCGAAGGGCTCTCGGAAGCCGAAGCGCGCACCTACTCGCCCGAGCTGCGCGGCTCCTTTCCGCTGCACTGGATGGCCGTGGACCCGAGCGTGCTGGCCGCCGACTCGGCCTGGACGGAGCGCGGCCGGCCCGTGTCCGCCGGGCAGCTCGCGGCGGAGCTGGCGGGCATCACCGGTCCGCAGCGGGCGGGCCTCACCGCCCCCGAGCTGCCGCGCGGCACCGTCCCGCTGCCGCTGCACCCCTGGCAGGCCCGCGAGCTGCGGCACCGCCCCGCCGTCGCCGAACTCCTCGGCGACGGGCTGCTGCACGACCTCGGGCCGTACGGTCCGGAATGGCACCCCACCTCCTCCGTACGGACCGTGCACCGGCCGGCCGCGCCCGCGATGCTGAAGCTCTCGCTGGGCCTGCGCATCACCAACTCGCGCCGGGAGAACCTCCTCAAGGAGCTGCGGCGCGGGGTGGAGGTGCACCGGCTGCTGCGCAGCGGCCTCGGTACGGAGTGGCAGCGCGCGCATCCGGCCTTCGACATCGTCCGCGACCCGGCGTGGCTCGCGGTGCGCGGGCCGGACGGGGCGCCGGTGCCCGGCCTCGACGTGATGATCCGGCACAACCCGTTCCGTCCCGGCGACGACGTCGTGTGCGTCGCCGGCCTGGTCTCGCCGCGGCCCTGGCCGGGCCGTACGGCCTCCGGGGTGCCGGCCATGCGGTCCCGGCTGGCCCAGCTGCTGGCCGGGCTCGCGATCCGTACGGGCCGCCCGGTCGCCGCCGTCGCCACCGAGTGGTTCCTGCGGTATCTGGAGGCCGTCGTCCGGCCGGTGCTGTGGCTGGACGGCGCCGCGGGAGTCGCGCTGGAGGCGCACCAGCAGAACACCCTCGTCCTGCTGGACCCGGACGGCTGGCCAGCCGGCGGCCGGTACCGCGACAACCAGGGCTACTACTTCCGGCGGTCCCGGCGCGAGGAGCTGGACCGCAGGCTGCCCGGCATCGGCGTCGAGAGTGACAGCTTTGTCTCCGACGAGGTCACCGACGAGCGCTTCGCCTACTACCTCGGCATCAACAACGTGCTCGGGCTC
>DOWQ01000255.1:7122-7593 GCA_003519485.1 Streptomyces sp.
GGCTGCGGGGCCTGGACGAGCTGGTCGGACCCGTCGACACCCAGTCCGTCTACGTCACCGTCGCCAATCCGCTCGCCGCGTCGGCGGCCTGACCCGGGAGCGCCGCCGTGTCCGCCGCGGGCCCCGTGTCCGGCACCTACGGTCCCGAGCCCGGTTCCACGGGGCCGTCCGGCCCGACGGGCCCACCGGGCCCCACAGGACCGGCCGGCTCCAAGGGTCCCGCCGTGTCCAGCACCGATGACACCCTCGACCTGCGGATGCCGGACGGGCCGTTCCTGCCGCCCGGTGGGGACTATCTGACGGCGGCCGAGGGGGACACCGGATCCGCCGGTGCCGGGCCGGGCGCGGGCAGAGCCATCGCCGGCGGTACGGCCGGCGGCACCGTCGCGGGCACGGCAGGGGGCGCGCCGCCGCGCCCCGCCGGCCACGACCTGCTCGGCGACATCGCGGGCTGGGGCCCGGTCGCCACCC
>DOWQ01000256.1:0-4967 GCA_003519485.1 Streptomyces sp.
TGTCTCCCGGGGGCCTTGCGGCCCCTGGGGAGGCGGCCATCCATCTGGGACCGACGTTGCCGCCGGCCTCGTGCGGTCTACCCGCGGACTCGGGCGGGCAGCCCTCGATCGTCCGCGCAGGCCCGCCGAATCCATCGACGGGCCCTCTTGACCTTGCTCCGGGTGGGGTTTACCGAGCCGTCCGGGTCACCCCGGACGCTGGTGGTCTCTTACACCACCGTTTCACCCTTACCGGATGCCTCGCGGCACCAGGCGGTCTGCTTTCTGTGGCACTTTCCCGCGGGTCACCCCGGGTGGGTGTTACCCACCACCCTGCCGTGTGGAGCCCGGACGTTCCTCGGCGGGTCCCCGAAGGGGCCCGACGCGGCCGCCCGGCCGGCTCGTCCGCCGTGCCGACCATGCTACCCGCCTGTTCGAAGCGGTGCGCCTGCCGCGGGTCCGGCCGAACCCGCGCCATTGTCGTACCCCGGTTCTAGGGTGGGTTTCGTGGCCGGACGGGTCGGTCACGGTGACCGTCCGAGCGCCGATGCGCCGCGCCGGTGTCCAGGGTCGACAAGGGGTGAGCCTCGATGAGTGATCTCGTAACGGCGGGCGGCACAGCCGCGGACAAGGCGGGCACGGCGAGCAGCCTGCCGGATGCGGCGGAGGCCGCCGAGCTCCGGCTGGAACAGCACCGCGTGGAGCTGACCGGCTACTGCTACCGGATGCTCGGCTCCTCCTTCGACGCGGAGGACGCCGTCCAGGAGACGCTGGTGCGGGCATGGCGGAGCCTCGACCGTTTCGAGGGCCGCTCCGCCCTCCGGACCTGGCTCTACCGCATCGCGACGAACGTCTGCCTGGACATGCTGAAGGGCAGCGGCCGGCGCGCCCGCCCGATGGATCTCTCGTCCCCCGAGTCGGCGAACTCCCCGCTGCCCTCCGCCCTGCCGGAGACCGCCTGGGTCGAGCCCGTCCCGGACGGCCGGGTGCTGGGCACCGCCGGCGATCCGGCCGACCTGGCCGTGGCGCGGGAAACGGTCCGGCTGGCCTTCGTGACCGCGTTGCAGCAGTTGCCGCCCCGGCAGCGGGCGGTGCTGATCCTCCGGGAGGTGCTGGCCTGGAAGGCGAGCGAGGTCGCGGAGCTGCTGGACACCAGCGTCGCCTCGGTGAACAGCGCCCTGCAGCGGGCGCGGGCCACCCTCGCGACCAGCGGGCGCGACGACACCGAGACGGTCCGCCCGATGGACGAGGAGCAGCGCGCCCTGCTCGCCCGCTACGTCGACGCCTTCCAGCGCTACGACCTCGACATGCTGACCTCCCTGCTCCACGAGGACGCGACGCTGTCGATGCCGCCCTACCCGCTGTGGCTGCGGGGCCATGCGGACATCCGGGCGTGGATGCTGGGGTGCGGGATAGGCTGCCGCGGCTCGCTGCTGCTGCCGGTGGTCGCGAGCGGCCAGCCCGGCTTCGGGCAGTTCCGCCCCGCCGAGGGCGGCGGCTATGAACCGTGGGCGTTGCAGGTCATCGAGATCTCAGCCGGGCGGATCACCGGGCTCAACTCCTTCCTCGACACCGCCCATCTCTTCCCGCTGTTCGGCCTGCCCGCACGCCTCGGCCCCGACGGGGCCGCCATGTAGCGATACGACCTCGCACAGCCCCGCCAGCTCCAGCAGGCCCCGGAGCGAGGGGTGCGCGTCGCGCAGCCGCATCCGGTGGCCGAGCCGCCGGGCGGTGAGCTGGAGCCGGGCGACGGCCTCGACCGTCACCAGGTCCGGTTCGGTGACCGCGCCCGCGTCAGAGACGACATCCAGCCCGCCGGTGCCGGTCGTGGCACCGGCCGCACTGCCGGTGCCGGTGTCCCGCAGTAGTGCGCCCAGCCGCTCGCAGAGCGCGGGGATGTCGGCGCGGTCGAGCCGGCCGCCGAGGGCCAGCACCGCCGTGCCCGGCGCGGACGGCATGGGCGCTGCGGCCTGCGGGCCCGGGCCGCTGTCGGGTGGTGCAGGGGCGTGCTCGGCCGGCAAGCCGTCGGAACCGGGCATCGTCGGCCTCCTGTCGCGATGTTGTTCACCTGGAACAGACCGCCGCGCCGCCGGGAACTCATCGCGGGCAACCGGCCCACACCGGTTTGAGGGGCCGGGAGTGGAATCCGGGGAGCCCGGTCACCAGGCACGTGGCGGCAGGCGACAGCCCGGTGGGCGTGGACGGCCGGCGCGACGCGGTGTTATCGGCGTCCGACATCCCCGCCCCTTCTGGGCGGGGCGGTCAGGAGGGAATGGGGCCGAGGACGGCCTGAAGGCTGGTCCGAGCGCTGGTCCGGCGGCTGTACGGCAGCCCACTGGGCGCGTACTGGCACAATCGGCACGCTTCGCTGCCGGACGAATACGTTCCGGTATCGGTTTCCCTGCCCCCGATGTGCGCGCGCCGTGCCGCGCGGGGCACCCTTGGCGCCATGGACTACATACACCTCGAGGCATGGATCGGCGGAGAGTGGCTGTCGGTGGACACCGTCAGCGTCACCGACGGGGAGTCCCTGTCGCTCTCCTTCGAGCCGCAGCGGACCGAGTCCGGCTACCGGACGCTCATATGGGACCCGCTGGAGAAGTTCCTCCGGGAGTACCGGGACGAGCCGATCGTCATCATCCCCCATGGCAACAACATGCCGGTGATGTACGGCCCCGGAGCCGCCGGACCGTTCCGGCTGCGCCAGTTCTAGCCCGGCCGACGTCGCCGGTCGCTCGACAGCGACCGGCGTCCTGCCTCCGGCCGGCCGCCGGAGGCAGGACGTAGCCGTATCTGCCGAGCGCGGCCGTAGGCAGGCCCGCACCCGGCCGCCCCGCCCCGCCCCGCCCCGCCGGAACGCGTAGCCCCGCCGGGCGGCGACCGTCGCTCCCGCCCGCGCCAATAAACTGGGTCCGGCCCGCCGCCACCGGCCCTGCCCCACGCCCCCGAGGAGATCCACCGTGCTCGTGCTGCTGCCCCCGTCCGAAGGCAAGGCCGAGGGCGGCTCCGGCACTCCGCTGGATCCGGACAGTCTGTCGCTGCCGGGGCTGTCGGCCGCGCGACGCGAGGTGCTGGACGAGCTGGTCGCCCTGTGTGCGGCCGACGAGGAGAAGGCGCGGATCGTCCTCGGGCTCAGCGAAGGGCTCCGGGGCGAGATCGCCAAGAACACCACCCTGCCCACCGCCGGCACCCGTCCGGCGGGCGAGATCTACACCGGAGTGCTCTACGACGCGCTCGGCCTCGCCTCGTTGGACGCCGTTGCCCGCGCCCGCGCCGAGAGCTCGCTGCTGATCTTCTCCGGCCTCTGGGGCGCGGTACGGATCGGCGACCGGATCCCGTCGTACCGCTGTTCGATGGGCGTGAAGCTGCCCGCCCTCGGCCCGCTCGGCGCGTACTGGCGGGGACCGATGGCGGAGGTGCTGCCCGAGGCCGCCGGCGACGGTTTGGTGCTGGACATGCGGTCGGCGGCGTACGCGACCGCGTGGAAGCCGCAGGGCGCGTCGGCGGAGCGGACGGCCGTCGTCCGGGTGCTGCACTCGCGGATCGTGGGCGGGGTCGAGAAGCGGTCGGTGGTGAGCCACTTCAACAAGGCGACCAAGGGCCGGCTCGTCCGTGACCTGCTGGTTGCCGGCCTGAATCCGGCCGGCCCGGCCGAGCTGGTGGAAGCGCTGCGCAAGCTGGGGTGCACGGTGGATGCCCAGCCGCCCACGAAGGCGGGCCGGGCATGGGTGCTGGACGTAGTGGTCACCGAGGTCCACTGAGAACCCGGCGGGGCGGAGCCCGAGCCGCTCCGGCGACGCGCGTCGGGTCGCGGCGACGGACTCGGAACCCACTTGTTGCATTCTCCGCAACGCATGTTGCACATGTAGTGCACCCCGGACAGGATGCCGTCATGACTTCCGTGCTCGATCTCGCCCCCGTCCTCCCCGTCGTTGTCCTGGAGGACGCCGCCGACGCCGTGCCGCTGGCCCGGGCGCTGGTGGCCGGCGGGCTGCCCGCCATCGAGGTCACGCTGCGGACCGCCGCCGCGCCGGAGGCCATCCGCGCGATCACCTTCGAGGTGCCGGGCGCCGTGGTCGGCGCGGGCACGGTCCTCTCCGGCGGCGACGTCCGCACGGCCGTCGCCGCCGGTGCCCGTTTCCTCGTCAGCCCGGGGTGGACGGACCAGTTGCTCGACGCGATGAAGGTGTCGGGCGTGCCGTTCCTGCCGGGGGTGTCGACCGCCTCGGAGGTCATGGCGCTGCTGGAGCGTGGTATCACCGAGATGAAGTTCTTCCCGGCGGAGGCGGCGGGCGGCACCGCGTATCTGAAGTCGCTCGCCTCGCCCCTCCCCGCTGCCCGCTTCTGCCCGACGGGCGGTATCGGCCTCACCTCCGCGCCGTCCTACCTCGCCCTGCCCAACGTGGGCTGCGTCGGCGGCACCTGGATGCTCCCGGCGGAGGCTGTACGGACCCGCGACTGGGCCCGGGTCGAGACCCTCGCCCGCGAGGCGGCGGCGCTGCGCGACCGGCCGTAGCGGCAAACCGGCCACGACGGGCGGCCCCGGCGCAGGGCCGGCACGATCCGCGCCACCCGACCCGCGCTCCCGGCCGTGCCCTTGCACCCGGCTCCCGGCTCCCGGCTCCCGATGCGAGAAACCAGCCCGGCCCCCAACACCGCAGCCCGTGCCCGACCGCGTACCGGCTCAGGCAGGACCCCGGAAACGGCCTTTCCGGTTCGGCATTTCGGGACCACCGGGGCGTCGCCGGCCACTCTCCGCTGCGACCTGCCGCACTCGCCGGCCGGTCGCCGCACAGCGAGAAGGCCGCCACCCCTGAGGGCGGCGGCCCCACGACCACGGCCGGCACGACGATCTCGGCCGGCACGATCCGCTACGGCCTGCACGGCCGTCACGACCCGTGCCCGGCCTTACGCGCTCCCGGCCCGCCAAAAGCGCGCGCCGCGCTCGCTCAGCGCAAGTGGCTCGTGTCGTTCAGCAGCCTCAGCGA
>DOWQ01000256.1:5037-5546 GCA_003519485.1 Streptomyces sp.
GCGATGAGCTTGTCGCGCGAGAGGGCGACCCTGCGGGCCACCGAGGAGAAGCTCTCGCCGCCGCCGGTCGGTGCCGCGTCCGGGGAGGCGAGCCACGCGTCCAGGTCGTCCGAGTGGAGGTCCCGCACCTCCGCGAAGGACAGGCCCTCCCAGGCGCCGAAGTCCGTCTCCCGCAGGCCCTCGTCGATCCGGATCTCCAGCCCGAGCCTGGCGGCGACCGTCTCCGCCGTCTGCCGGCAGCGGCGCAGCGGGGAGCTGACGATCGCCTGGATGGTGCCGCGCGCGGCGAAGGCCGCTGCCGCCGCCTCGGCCTGGCTGCGGCCGGCGGGCGACAGCTCGGGGTCCGAGCCGCCGCTGCCGGAGAATCGCTTCTCCGGGGTGAGCGCGGTCTCCCCGTGCCGGAGGAGGACGAAGGTGGCGGGCATCCCCAGATCGGCCGGGGCGGCCCAGCCGACCGGCGGTGCCGAGGGCGCCGACGGCTTCGTCGCCGCGCCGACGGCCGCCGGCTC
>DOWQ01000055.1 GCA_003519485.1 Streptomyces sp.
CCGGCCTGCCGGTCCACCGCCGCATCCCGGACCGGCGGGACGCCGCGGGGCCGGCCGCACCCCATTCGAGCTGCCACCGGGCTGCCGCGATGCGGCCGTATCCCCGCCGCCGCCCGTGCTTCCGTCCGTGCCCCTGTCCGAGGCCGTGCCGCCGAGCCGGTCCGCGCGCTCCTTTCGGAGGCAGCGGCGCAGCAGTTCGGGATCGAGACCGTCATTCGCGCCCTGGTGGAGGAGACGGGCGAACACGTAGTCCGGGTCCGCCCGGAGCGCGCGGCCCAGGGCAGCCCGAGCCGCCGGCTCGTCCCCGGTCGACCAGGCGACCCAGCCCGCGAGGGTCAGCGGAGCGGTGGCGTGCTCGGCGTACACCCCGACGCAGCGGCGGGCCAGCGCCCGCCAGAGCCGCAGAGCGGGCTCCGCCTCCGGCCCCTCCATCCATTCGGCCGCCCGGTCCCGGGTGATCCGGTCCTGCAGGCCGAGGATCAGGGCCGCCGCCTCATCGTGTGCCAGGAGTGCGTCGTCGCGGGCGTCGGCCGGTGGCCCCTCCTTGGCCGGCGGGGCGCCGGCGAGCCGGCCGAGGAGCACCTCCGCCAGCGCGATGGTGTCCTCGCGGAGGGCGTCCCGGCCGTCGCCCATCAGGATGCGGGGCACGATCTCCGCCGCGGCGGAGTCGAGAGCGGTCTCCTGCCCGGCTACGGCAGGGGTGGTGAGCGGGGCGAGCCTGGCCTCCATTTCCCGCAGCGAACCGCGCACATGGACACCGGCGAAAGCGGCGGCCGCGGCCATCACCGAGGTGCCGGGGAGCGCCAGCGGCGTCCCCTCCTCCGGGCAGCAGCGTGGGTCGGGACAGCAGTAGGAGAAAAAGCGGCCGCCGGAGATGCACAGCGCTTCGAGCACCGGCACCTCCTGCGCCCCGCAGGCGAGACGCAGCCCCTGCGCCAGGGGCCGCAGCCGCTCCCCCACGTCGCGCGCGGTCTCCCCGGGGGCAGGGTCCTGGCAGAGGAAGACGATGATGCCGTCCGGCCGGTCGCCCCGCTTCGCACTGCCCGTGACGAGGCACTCGGCGAGCTGGCCGGACACATCGGGCCACTCCCCGGGGTCCTCCGGGATGCCGAGGCGGAGCCGGCCGCCGAAGCGGCCGCGGTCGCCGTGCACGGCGACCATCACCACGCTGTCGTCGGGCCGGAAGCCCATCAGGTACGGCAGGGCGTCGGCGAGCTCGGCGGGGCTGCGCAGAATGACCTGTTCCTCGGCGGAGGGCTGGGGCGGTTCGCTGTGCTTCGTCATGCCCCGACAGTGGCGTTCACCCGTCGGAAACCGCCACCCCTGTGGATAGACCACTCATCTTGTCATACTAATTCTGTGGAAAACCGGATGCCCGGGCCGACCGGACGAGGGGCCGGTTTTCCACAGGCCGGGTGTCCTCGTTCGCGCGATGTCCGTGCCATCGGGTTGCATGGGGGCATGAGCAACAAAGATCTCCGCGCCTCGGCCGATGCCGTCCTCACCCGCCTCGTCGGCGACCCCACCGGCGAGGCCCGGCTGCGCGAGGATCAGTGGCTGGCGATCGAGGCGCTGGTCGCGGACCGGCGCCGGGCCCTCGTGGTGCAGCGCACCGGCTGGGGCAAGTCCGCCGTGTACTTCGTCGCCACCGCCCTGCTGCGGGCCCGCGGCAGCGGCCCCACCGTGATCGTCTCGCCCCTGCTCGCCCTGATGCGCAACCAGGTCGCGGCGGCCGAGCGGGCGGGCATCCGGGCCCGCACCATCAACTCCGCGAACACCGAGGAGTGGGACGCCGTCCAGGCCGCAGTGGCCGCCGGCGAGGTGGATGTTCTCCTGGTGAGCCCGGAGCGGCTGAACAACCCGGACTTCCGGGACCAGGTGCTGCCCAAGCTCGCCGCGAGCACCGGCCTCCTGGTGGTCGACGAGGCGCACTGCATCTCCGACTGGGGGCACGACTTCCGGCCGGACTACCGCCGGCTGCGCACGATGCTCGCCGACCTGCCGCCGGGCGTGCCCGTGCTCGCCACGACGGCCACGGCCAACGCCCGCGTCACGGCCGATGTCGCGGAACAGCTCGGCACCGGCGAGGGGGCCGCCGAGGCGCTCGTGCTGCGCGGCGCCCTCGACCGGGAGAGCCTCAGCCTCGGTGTGCTCCGGCTGCCCGACGCGGCGCACCGGCTGGCCTGGCTCGCCGACCACCTCGGGGAACTGCCGGGCTCCGGCATCATCTACACCCTCACGGTCGCGGCCACCGAGGAGGTCACGGCCTTCCTGCGGCAGCGCGGGCATCCCGTCGCCTCCTATTCGGGCCGGACGGAGGACTCCGACCGCCGGGCCGCCGAGGAGGATCTGCTGGCGAACCGGGTGAAGGCCCTGGTGGCGACCTCCGCCCTCGGCATGGGCTTCGACAAGCCGGACCTCGGTTTCGTGGTGCACCTCGGCTCGCCCTCCTCACCCATCGCCTATTACCAGCAGGTGGGCCGCGCGGGCCGCGGCGTCGACCACGCCGAAGTCCTGCTGCTGCCCGGCCCTGAGGACGAGGCGATCTGGCGCTACTTCGCCTCCCTCGCCTTCCCCCCCGAGGAGCAGGTGCGCCGCACCCTCGACGTGCTCGGCCGGGCCGGCCGCCCGCTGTCCCTGCCCGCGCTGGAACCCCAGGTCGAACTGCGCCGCTCCCGCCTGGAGACGATGCTGAAGGTGCTGGACGTGGACGGCGCCGTGCGGCGCGTGCGCGGTGGCTGGACGGCCACCGGCGAGCCATGGACGTACGACGCCGAGCGCTACGCCTGGGTTGCCCGGCAGCGCGAGGCGGAACAGCAAGCGATGCGCGACTACGCCACCACGGGCGACTGCCGGATGGAGTTCCTGCGCCGCCAGTTGGACGACGAGGCCGCCGTCCCGTGCGGCCGCTGCGACAACTGCGCCGGCGCCCGCTTCACCACCGAGGTGTCCGCCGCCTCGCTCGACGCGGCCCGCGGGGAATTGGGCCGCCCGGGGACCGAGGTCGAGCCGCGGCGGATGTGGCCAACCGGCCTGGCGGCCGTCGGGGTCGACCTCAAGGGCCGTATCCCGCCCGGTGAGCAGGCGTCGGCGGGCCGCGCCCTCGGCCGGCTCTCGGACATCGGGTGGGGCAACCGGCTGCGCCCGCTGCTGTCCCCGCAGAGCCAGGACGGGCCGGTGCCGGACGATGTGGCGGCCGCCGTGGTGACGGTCCTCACCGACTGGGCGAAGGGCCCGGGCGGCTGGGCCTCCGGGGCCCCGGGCGCGGCGGCCCGACCGGTCGGCGTCGTCACCGTCGACTCGCGGACGCGTCCGCAACTGGTCCGGTCGCTGGGCGAACGCATCGCCGCGATCGGCCGGATGCCCCTGCTGGGCACGGTCACTTACGCGGCGGACGAGTCCGGCGCCCGGGTGCCCCGCTCGAACAGCGCTCAGCGGGTGCGGGCGCTGCACGGCGCCCTGACAGTGCCGGCGGAACTCACCGCGGCCCTCGCCGGGGCGGACGGCCCGGTGCTGCTCGTGGACGACCTCGCCGATACCGGCTGGACCCTCGCGGTGGCGGCGCGGCTGCTCCGACAGGCCGGAGCCCGGAAAGTGTTCCCGCTGGTCCTCGCTGTCCAGGGCTGACCGGTACAAGTCCGCCGCGCCGATTGCTCATTGCCGCCGGACCGTCCTGCGGGGAGAATCGGAGCACCCCCGGATCCGCCGCTGCGCGGTCCGAGGGCTGCCGTCGCGCGCCTCCCGGCGTGTCCCCGCCCGACCCGACCGGCGCGCAGCTGAAGGGAGGACCGTGACTCTCGGCTTCATCCCGCTGCCGGCGATGCCGCCGCCGGCCGCCGACTCCGTTCCCCGGCAGGGCCGGACGCTCGAACCCGCCGAGTGGGCCGCCGCCGGGATCCCGCTGCTGCGGGACCCGCGCGACATCGTCACTGGTCTGTACGACCGGCACCGGCCGGCCCGTGCGACCGCTGTCGTCGCCGTCCTCGACGCGGAACAGCGGGTCATCGCCAGCGCGTCCCTCACCCGCCGCGAGCCCGTCGCCGACGGCTGGGATCTCCGCAACGCCCTGCTCGGCCGGCTGCGCCGGATCATCCCGCACGATCTGCGGCGCCGGACCCCGGTGCGTACCGCCGTACTGCTGCACTGCCGGGACGGCGAAGCGGGCTGGACGGAGGAGGACGGGGCCTGGATGTGGGGGCTCCGCGACGCCTGCACCTTGCACGGGCTGCGCTGCGGCGCGTACATCACGCTCACCGGCAGCGGCTGGCAGGTGCTCGGCGAGGACCGCGGTGGTCGGCACCCGCACTCCTGCCCGCAGCCGGCCGCTGCCCCGGAACAGGTCCCGGAACAGGCCTCGCGCAACGGCGGCTCCGCACGGGGGCGCGCCGCCACCGGCCACGCCACAAACGGCCGGAGCACCGACGCGGGCGGAGTACCGGAGGCCCAGAGCCGTACGGCGGTCCGCTGACGCACACCCCCGGGCGGCGGCCGAGGCCGCCGCCCGCTGGGAGGACGCCCGGCGGGCGGCCGGGTCGTTTCAGACGCCGGCGCCGGCCAGGGAGTTGATCAGCTGAGGATCACCGCACACAATCAGCAGCGCGCCGGCCTTCGCCATGGCGTCGGCCAGCGCTCGGGTGGCGGCGGCGTCCTCACCGCCGTTGACGGCGAGGACCACGACAGGGCGGCCCGCCGCGCGTCCGGCCGCCGGGGCCGCGGCGTAGAAGACGTCCTCGCGGGCGTCGTGCTGCGCCCAGTACGACGCTTCGCCGAAGGACAGCTCGTGCGTGGCCCACGGGTGCTGTTCACCCGTGGTGAGCACGAGGATGTCGGCCGGTGCACGGCCGGTGTCGAGCAGCAGGTCGACAGCTTCGTCGGCCGCGTCCAGCGCGCCCTCCGCCGCGGCGGGGATCAGCTGGACCTGCGGCGTGACCGGTGCGGCGGCCTCGGCCGGTGCGGACGGCGCCGCCGAGCCGGCA
>DOWQ01000057.1 GCA_003519485.1 Streptomyces sp.
CACCACGGGTCGCTGAGCGGTCACAGCGTCTCGCTCACCTCGTGCGCCGCGTCCAGCAGGCCGGCCCAGTCGGGGATCTTCACGGTCGTACGGCCCAGCGACCGCCCCAGTGCCGCCTCCGCCGCCTCGATGCCCAGCCAGCCGGGCCACTCCACCGGCTCCTGGCCCAGGGCCCGCAGTCCCTCCTGCGGGTCGCCGGGCAGCGGCCGGCGGCGCACCAGATTCGCCGCGTCCGCCAGTACGGAGGCCGCCGTCTGCTTGGCGCACGGCCGGTTCGTGCCGATCACCCCGGTCGGGCCGCGCTTGATCCAACCTGCCACGTACTCGCCGGGGGAAGGCACACCGTCCCGCAGTACGCGTCCCTCGAAGTGCGGGACCGTCCCGCTGTCCGCGTCGAACGGCAGTCCGGGCAGCGGCAGTCCCCGGTAACCGACCGACCGCAGCACCAGCTGCGCGCCGATGTCCTCGTGGACACCCGTGCCGGTGACCCCGCCCCGCCCGTCCGGCGCGGTCCGTTCGAAGCGCACCGAGCCGACCGGCGCTCCGTCCGGCCACGACCCCGGCCCGTTGTCCGGGCCTCCGTCCGGCTGTGCGGCCAGGGCCACCGGGCGCAGGAAGAACCGCAGATGGATCCGGCGGGCCCGGCCCGCCGGCCGCCTGCCGGACCACTCCCGCAGCACCTCCACATTGCGCCGGGCGGCGGCCGGGAGGCCCGCCGGATCCGCGAACGCAGGGTCCAGGGCCAGCTCCTCCGGGCGTACGACCACGTCGGCGCCGGGCAGCCCGCCCAGCTCGCGCAGCTCCTTGGTGGTGAACTTCGCCTGGGACGGTCCGCGCCGCGCGACCATGTGGACGTCGCGGATCCGGCTGTCGGCCAGCGCCCCGAGGGCGCCGCTCGGCACGTCGGTCGGACGCAGCTCGTCGGCGCCGCGGGCGAGGATCCGCGCCACGTCCACCGCCACATTGCCCGCCCCGATGACGACGGCCGACCGGGCGCCGAGCACGAAGCCGTCGGCCGCGCTGTCCGGATGGGCGCTGTACCAGGAGACGAACTCGGTCGCCGAGAAGCTTCCGGGCAGGTCCTCCCCGGGGATGCCGAGCCGCCGGTCGGCCGCCGCGCCGACGCAGTACACCACCGCGTGGTACAGCTCGCGCAGCCGCTCCGGGGCCAGCCCGCCGGCGCCGATGTGCACATGGCCGAGGAAGTTGACGCGCGGGTGCTCCAGGACCGTCCGCAGGCTGTTCTGCAGCGACTTGATCTTCTCGTGGTCGGGGGCGACCCCGTACCGCACGAGCCCGTACGGGCACGGCAGCCGGTCCAGGACGTCGACCGTCACGTCCGGCACCTCCTGCTGCTGCACCAGGGACTGGGCGGTGTAGATTCCGCTCGGTCCCGAACCGACGACGGCGACACGCAACACGGCGGGCTCCTTCCGGAGGAGGTGGGTCCAGCATCGCACCCGGGGGCGGCCGGCGGGAGGGGGCGCCGGCGAGGCGGCGCGCCCCCGGACACCGGCCCCTACAGCCCGCGCATCCGGCCGATCTCGGCGGTCTGCTGAGCGATCACATCGGTGGCCATCTCCCCGACCAGCCCGTTGTTCCCCTCGGAGAGGGCCTCGGTGGCCATGGTGACCGCGCCCTGGTGATGCGTGACCATCAGTTTCAGGAAGAGCTCGTCGAAGGCTCCGCCACGCGCCGCGGCCAGCTGTTCGAGCTGTTGCTCGGTGGCCATGCCGGGCATCGAGCCGTGTTCGTGCCCCTGCCCGGCGCCCCCGGCCTGCTTCTCGTCCTGCTGGTCCAGCCAGCCCTCCATCGCCCTGATCTCGGGCCCCTGGGCGGCCGCGATGCGGTCCGCGAGCCGCTCGACGCTGCGGGAACCGGCGTGCTCGGCCGCGAGACCGGTCATCTCCAGCGCCTGTCCGTGGTGCACGATCATCATCCGGACGTAGCGGAAGTCCGCCGAGTTGGGGGAGTCGTCGCTGACCGCCTTCTCCGCCTCCTCGGCCGAGAGCGTCTCGGCTGCCTCGCCCGGCCGGCCGGGGGCGACGACCGACGGCCGGGCCTCTTCGCCGGACCCGGCCGAGGCGCCTTCGGCGGAGGTGTCCGCCTGGCAGCCCGCGAGGGTCAGCGCCACCACCGCCGCCGCGAGTACGGGGACAAGTGGGCGCGCACGGACCGTCATACGGCGGTGGAACACGGTGACCTCCTGATGAGGCGTAGCGGGTCATCGTCTGCTGTGAAAGGCATCTTCGCCGACGACTGTTGAGATGTACATGAAACCTGGATACTGCCGGGGTCGACCGACCGTTCGACCGAAACGGAACGGAACCCTAGGAGGACGTAGTGACGTCGTTGCACCTACCCCGCGTGCGGCGCAGACGCCTCGGAGTGGCGGCGGCCGCATTCGGCCTGACCGCATCATTCCTGGTGGCCGGTCCTGCGGCCGCGACACCCGACCCCGGTGGCGCGCCCGACAGAGAATCGGTTTCCGAAAGCCAGGCGGCAGACACCCGCGAGGCCATCCGGAACGCTGAGATACCCGGTGTGGGCGAAGTCGCCCACAGCAAGAACGTGACCCACCTGGCCAACATCCCGAAGGACGCGCTCAAGGGCTTCAACTCCGATCTGGCGTTCCAGGGCGACTACGCCTTCGCCGGCAACTACGACGGCTTCCGGATCTTCGACATCAGCGATCCGGAGTCCCCCGAGACCGTGAGCCAGGTGCTCTGCCCCGGCTCGCAGAACGACATCTCCGTCTCCGGGGACCTGCTCTTCCTCTCCACCGACTCCTCGCGCAGCGACAACTCCTGCGACAGCACCTCGCAGCCGGCGACGGAGAAGTCCTCCTGGGAGGGCATGAAGATCTTCGACATCAGCGACAAGCACAACCCGCAGTACGTCGCCGCCGTCGAGACCGCCTGCGGCTCGCACACCCACACGCTGGTGCCCGAGAAACGCGACGTCTACGTCTACGTCTCCTCCTACGCCCCGCGGGAGACGTTCCCGGACTGCCGCCCGCCGCACGACGGCATCTCCGTGATCAAGGTGCCGCGGCAGGCTCCCCAGCAGTCGGAGGTCGTCGACTTCCCGGTGCTCTTCCCGGACGGCGGCAACCCGGGCGCGCCCGAGAACCCCGGGGTGTCCAAGACCTCCGGCTGCCACGACATCACCGTCTTCCCCAAGCGGAAGATCGCCGCCGGCGCCTGCATGGGCGACGGCATCCTGATGGACATCTCCGACCCCGCCGCGCCCCGGGTGCTCGACCGGGTGCAGGACAACGTCAACTTCGCGTTCTGGCACTCGGCGACCTTCAACGAACGCGGCACCAAGGTCGTCTTCACCGATGAGCTCGGCGGCGGCGGCGCGGCGACCTGCAACGCGGTGGTCGGCCCGGACCGCGGCGCCGACGGGATCTACGACCTCGTGGGCAAGGGCAAGCACCGCGAACTCGTCTTCCGCAGCTACTACAAGATTCCGCGTCACCAGGCCGACACCGAGAACTGCGTGGCGCACAACGGCTCGCTGATCCCGGCCAAGGGCCGCGACATCATGGTGCAGGCCTGGTACCAGGGCGGTGTGTCCATCTGGGACTTCACCGACTCCGAGAAGCCGAAGGAGATCGGCTACTTCGAACGCGGCCCGATGTCCGCCGACACGGCGGCCACCGGTGGATCCTGGTCGGCGTACTACTACAACGGCTACATCTACTCGAACGACATCACCGAGGGCCTCGATGTGCTGAAGATCGAGGACCGTCGTACGGACAGCGCCGAGCGCGTCCGGCTGCCCGAGCTCAACGCTCAGACGCAGCCCGACTACCGCTGAACCACCGCACGCGCATGCGTCCCGCCGGGCGGCTCGTCGCCCGGCGGGACGCCGCGCTCCCAGCCGAGGCCGTAGCGCTGGAACAGCTCGGCCCGCAGCAGCTCCATCGGCATCGGCGCCCCCGGCAGCAGCACCGCCACCACCGCGCCCATGAGCTGCGCGCGGAGCATCGGGTAGTCGCTGTCCGGATGGGCGGAGCCGTAGCGGGCAACGGTGTCCTGCAGCAGGACGGCCAGCCGCTGCTGTTCCGGGCACTGCACGAAGCCCTCGGCCGTCAGAATGCCGGCCATGTGCGTGCGCATCAGGGTGGGATGGTCGCGGGCGATGCCGAGTATCGCGTCGATGGCCCGCGCGAGCCGCTCGTCGCCGTCCTCGGTGCGCGGCTCGCGTTCGAGCGTGGCCTCCAGGGTCAGGTGCATCAGCCGGTGCACGGCGGACTGCAGCAACTGGCGCTTGCCGGGAAAGTAGTACGACACCAGGCCGCGGGCCGCCCCCGCGCGGTCGGCGATGTCGCCGAGGGTCGTGGCCTCGTAGCCGCGCTCTCCCACGAGTTCGACCGTCGCCTGCAGCAGCCGCTCGCGCGAGCGACGGCGCAACTCTTCATTGACCGATGGGCTGCGCGGGGACATGCTGTACTCCTGCGTTGACTGGCTCGGAGCCAGTATACTCAGCGCGTTGCGTCCGCGGCCCTCTTCAGGGACGTTCGGGCGAGACTGCCGCCGTTTTCGGGCGACGCGGGGGATCGCCCGAAAACGCCGGTCCGGCAAGCAGGTACGGCCGGCCCGGCGGGACGGACGGCGGGCCCGGCCGCGGGCGGCGGTTCAGCCCAGCCGGGTGAGCAGCGGCCGCAGGCCGCCGGGCCGCTCGGCGGCCGGCAGGTGGTCCACCAGTTCCAGCTCGCAGCCCAGGGCGGTCGCGCCGCCGTCCGCGCGGGCGTCGTCGCCCACCATCAGCACATCCCGCGGTGCCAGGCCGAGCGCCCCGCAGGCCGCCCGGAACAGCCGCGGATCGGGCTTCTGCGCCCCGTGCTCGTAGGACAGGACGTACGCCGCCACGAGGTCGTCCAGCCCGTGCTCGCGGAAGACCGGCCGCAGATCCCAGCCGATGTTCGACACGACCGCCACCCCCACGCCGCGCTCCCGCAGCGTGCCGAGGACCTCGGCCGCGTCCGGATAGGGCGTCCAGGCGGCCGGCTCCCGGTGCCGGTCGTACAGCACGTCGTACGCCTCCGGCCAGGGCAGCTCCGCCTGCCGCGCCAGCCCCGTGTACAGCTCGCGGTGCAGCTCCGCGGTCCGGTCGCGCTCCTCCCACAGCCGCGCCAGCCGAGGCGGTACGGAACGGGGCGACGACCCGCCGGGCAGCGCGCCGGCGTCCGCCAGCCGCCGCGCCCAGCGCGCCAGCTCCGGCTCCGGCAGCGCGATGCCGAGCCGGTCCAGCCCCACCCGCAGCCAGGACTCGGCCGGTTCGATGCGGAAGAGGGTTCCGGAGAAGTCGAAGAGCACGCCCTTGATCGCCATGTCAGCGATCATTTCCCGGCGGCTCCGGCTCGTTCAAGGGCTTCCGGGACGCGGCCCGCTGCCAGCGCTCGTACCCGGCGATGGATCCGGAGGCGACGACCACCCCGAGCAGCCAGCCGCCCAGCACGTCCGACACCCAGTGGACCCCGAGGTACACCCGGGTGAAGCCCACCCCGAGGACCGAGACCACCGCCAGGGCCATGGCCGCCCGCCACCACGCCCCCGCCCCGGCCCGGCGCAGCAGCCACACCAGCACGACGCAGGCGAAGGCCGCAGTCATCGCGTGCCCCGAGGGGAACGCCGCGTAGTGCGCCGAGTCCACCGGGTCCGGCCACCGCGGCCGCTCCCGGCCGACCGCCGCCTTCATCCCCTGCTGCGCCGCGGAGCCGGTCAGCAGGACGAAGAGCACCCACATGGCCGTCGTACGGTCGCCGCGGCGCGCCAGCAGCGCCGCGGCGAGCAGGAGCAGCAGCCGCATGGCCCAGGGGTCCCACGGCCAGTCCGTCAGGGTCCGGTTGAGCCGGGTCCAGCCGGGGTTGTCCACCGCCGACCGGTGCAGCGCGTCCCCGACCGTGTGGTCGAGCGTGAGCAGCGGGGCCCAGTCCAGTGCCAGCAGGAGCAGCAGTGCGGCGGCGAGCAGCGCGCACGCGCCCGCGGCCAGGAGGTGACCGGTGGCCGGCCCGGACGGCGCGCGGGTACGGACGGGGCGTGAGGAGAGGGGGGCTCGCATGGGGTGATCCTCGCCGACCGGGCGCGTGGCAAACTATCCCAGCGCGCGGAGTCCCGGCACGAACGCCACCAGGACCGGTACGACCGGCACCATCGCCGCGGCGGCCGTGAGCCGCAGCCGCCGGGCCGGCGACAGCCGCGGGTGCGCTGCCAGCAGCCGGTCCACCCGGTCGGGAACCTGGGCCAGCGGGGTCGGGCACGGCCCGAACACCCCGCGTTCCTCGTTGAGTCCGACCAGGGCCAGCGCGATCGTCAGCCGCCCGAAGCGGCGCGAGGCGGCGTCGTCGGCCGCGAGCTCCACCAGCCGGTGCACCTCGTCGGCGAAGGACGTGAAGACCGGGATCTGCGGAAAGCCCGTCGCGAGCGCGCCGGAACAGTTCAGCAGCCAGTCGTGGCGGGCCCGCGCGTGTCCCTGCTCGTGCGCCAGTACGGCGTCCAGCTGACGGGCACTCAGCCGGCGCAGCGCCGCCGTGGTGATGACCAGCTGGGGCCGGCCGGGCCCGGGCAGCCACCAGGCGTTCGCGCGCTCGCCCTCCAGCACGACGAGCCGGTCGCCGGCGGACGGCTCACCGGGCAGCCGGGGGGAGCGGACCAGCAGTTCCGCGCGCTGCACTCTGCGCCGCGCGCGGGCCGCGTGCAGCTCCCGGCTGAGCATCACGGCACTCCACGCGCCGACGCAGGCCAGCACGGCTGCCACGGTCCCGGCCCACGGGCCGTACGCGCCGAAGGCGTACGCCTCGACCACGCCGTGCGGCGCCGGGGCGAACACGTGTCCGCGTACGACCGCCCACGCGGCGGAGGCGGTCAGCGCCATCGCGAGGGCGCAGCACAGCAGCACCGCGGCCACGACGCACTGCCACACCCACAGCGCCACCACGGGCTCCCGGTCCGGCCATTCGGCGCGCGCGAGGAAGCGCGGGGCGAGGGCCGCGGTCAGCCCGCCGAGGACCAGCAACGCGAGCGGGAGCATCATGGCCGCCAGCCTACGAGTGCGGAGCCACCGTGGGTACGATCATGGCCGCGAAGTGACGCAGACCACGGGCGGGGACGGAGTGCGGCCGCCGCCCGCAGGGGCACCGCCGGAAGGCCGGGTCAGAGCGCCAGCAGCATGGTGAACATCGCCAGGCCCATCGACACCCGGCACACGGTCACCAGCTCCGGAGGGTCCGCCCGCGCCGCCCGGCCGCCGTCGTCCTCGACGCCCCCGGCGCCGCATGCTCCGCCCGCACCATCGACTCCGCCGCCGCCG